>DATGCX010000369.1:0-16365 GCA_035311445.1 Xanthobacteraceae bacterium
GGAAAGCGCGCGGGCTGCCGGCAACACGCCGGACCGGCGCAACTGGCGCATCGTCACGTTCGCGCATGTCGCCGAGACGCGCGAGCAAGCGCACGCCGACGTCAAGTTCGGGCTCGAGAACTTCAAACGCTATTTTTCCGAGGTTGCGACCTTCCCGATCATCCCGCCCGACGTCATGGGCGACCCGGTCGAGTATCTGGTCTCGACCGGCCTTGCGTGCGTAGGCACGCCCGAGGATTGCGTGCGCCATTTCGAGCGCCTGTGGAAGGGTTCCGACGGCGGCCTCGGCGGCATCCTGCTGCTCGCGCACAATTGGGCCGACTGGGCCGCGACCAAGCGCAGCTACGAACTGATGGCGCGCTACGTCCACCCGCAGTTCCAGCGCGACGCCAACGCGCTGCGCCAGTGGAGCTACGACGACGCCAAGTCGAAGTACGAGACCGCCGGCGTCGCGTCACGCGCCGCCGTGCAAGCCGCTATTGACAAGTATCAGGCCGGGAAGAAGGCGTAACGGGCGCCGACCGGTCGAGCGGCACGGGCGGAACTGAGCCAGCGACGATCGGACAGGACGCGACAGCAAGTCCGGTTACGGTCCAGGGTTGCCCACGCGACTACATTGGCATTACGCCCGGTCTACCCCAAATAGCTGCCGATTCGGTGCTCCGCCCAAGCTCGGCGGAGTCAGGTCAAGGAGCCGACTTGGTACGATGTTCGCCGTACATCGCAGAGCCTCTTACCCAATGACGTGCAATTGTCCTACTATCGTCAAGCCAATTCCAATTTTCCAAGACAAAGGAGATCGCCATGGAGTCGATCATTTCCAATCTATTGAGCCGTTTCGAAAAAGGCTCACTCTCCCGTCGAGAACTGGTCCAAGGTCTTGCGATGCTGGCCGCGAGCGGAACTGCAGCATCCGCGCAAGAAGACATCAACTTCAAAGCCGCAAACATCGACCATGTCAGTGTTCAAGTCGGCAATTTGCAGAAATCCATCGATTTCTATCAGAAAATGTTCGGTTTTGCGGTGGTCAGTCAGGCCGAAGAGGGAGGAGTAAAAATCGTTCGGCTCGGCAACAACAAGACATTGGTATCTCTCAACGTAGGGGGCCCTCCCGGCCGAGTGGACCATTTTGCGATCGGGATTCCCCGGTTCGCGAGGGAATCAATCACGAGCTATTTGGTACAGCGCGGCGTGGCTCCCTTACAAGGCGATCTTGCCGGTTTACACATCAAGGACCCCGATGGAGTCAACGTGCAAATCTCTTCGCAGACCTGATCGTGCCTGCTACGTCCCTTCAAATTGGAGGTATCCGAGCGATTATGACTGGCGTAGTCATTGTGCTCGACCGCCTCGTAAGCAATCAGCTTCGCTCCACTCCGCCACAACGGGTGGACGCGGCCACGATGTGATATCATTCAGCCAAACATGCAAACGGGAGGAGACCCCACATGATCGACCGTCGTATGCTCATGTCGCTGCTCGCCAGCACTGCGGTCGCGCCAGCGCTCTCGCCCAGGCCGTCCCGGGGACAGGCGGCAAAGCGCAGAACGGTCTTCTATGCGAGCGTCGGCAGCGAGCTCACGCTCTATGGCATGAACGTCGAGGATGCCACACTCGAGAAACGCGGCGCCGTGACGCTGCCGGCCAATGTCCAGTACGCGTGGCCGCACCCCTCGAAGCAATGGTTCTACGTTGTGTCGAGCGGCGGTGGCCCAGGGGTGGCGAGCGACAAGAACTTTGCCAACGCGTTCCAAATCGATCCGGCGACCGGCGCGCTGACGCCGCACGGACAGCCGCAAAACCTGCCGTCGCGTCCGATCCACACCAGCGTTGATATTGCCGGCGAATATCTGTTGACAGCTTACAACGATCCGAGCTCCCTCACGGTTCATCGCATCAACCGGGACGGCACGCTCGGCGCACGAGTGGACCAGCCCAATCGGCTCGACACCGGCAAATATGCCCACCAGATTCGGGCGACGCCGGACAACCAACAAGTGATCCTGGTCACGCGCGGCAACAATGCGCCCGGCGACAATCCCGTGAATCCCGGTTCGCTCAAGACGTTCGACTTCAAGGATGGCGTGCTGACGCAACTTGCTGCGATCCAGCCTGGCGACGGCATGCATTTCGGCCCGCGGCATCTCGACTTCCACCCCACGCAGCCTTGGGTCTACGTGTCGATCGAAAGCCAGAACAAGCTTTACGTCTACCCGCGCGATGCCGCGACCGGCCTCTCGCGTGAGCCCATCTTCATCAAGGAGACGCTCTCCGACCCCAAGTCGCTGGCGCGCCAGGGCGCCGGGACGGTCCACGTGCACCCCCATGGCCGCACGCTCTATCTTGCCAACCGCGCCTCCGCGACGGTGGAGTTCGACGGCAAGAAGGTGTTTGCCGGCGGCGAGAACAGCATCGCGGCGTTCTCGATTGATCGATCGACCGGCGAGCCGACCCTGATTCAGAACATCGACGGTCGCGGCATTACGCTGCGCACCTTCGGGCTCGATCCGACTGGACGTATGTTGATCGCTGCGAGCCAGATCCCGCTCCCGGTGCGCGATGGCGCTAGCGTCAAGGTGCTTTCCGCGGGCCTTTCGGTTTACCGAATCGGCGCCGATGGCGAGCTTGACTTCGTGCGCAAGTACGATGTGGACGTGGGCGGCAAGAACCAGTTCTGGAGCGGCGTGGTGGCGCTGGCGTAGCCCGTCCGCAAATCCGCGCCGACATGGTCGAGCCGTTCCGTTAACGGCGGCTCGACATAGCCGCCGGCGGTGCACAGGGCGCTCGCTGCTGCTGGTTTCGATGTTCTCACTCGTCTGGGACCGCGATGACTGTCCGTGTGGATCGGTCCGCATCCGGCCAACTTTCAAGTCCGCCTCTTGCATGGTCAGCGGGGCAAGGCAATTAAGGTCGCCAAGCCGCGGGGTCTCCACATCAGCGCGATCAGCCAGCGGATGGCGCGCTCGCTGTCGGTATCGACCCCGAGGGAGCCCAGCGACGTAGCGGATCGGTGCGGCCTCGGTCTCGATCTGCTTGCCGCGGGCGGCCAGGAAAGCACGTTCCGCCTTCAGGGCTGCCAGAATACCGGCCTCGCGGTTTCACTCCTCCACGAGCCCCCGCGGAACTTTTTCTGTCCTTCTATTGCGGACAGAGCGGCATTGGTCCGCCCCCTCTTAGCGGCTTCCTCGATCGTGGTGTCGATCTGGGCAAGGCGGCGATCCAGGTCGGGCCGGGAGAAGTGGAAGCACCTCGAAGCGCACTAAAAGGCGGGAAACGCCCAAGCGCTAATAGCGATCTGGCGGGAACTCATAATCCCCAGGATCGTAGTCCATCGTATCCACCGTGGAGAACCAGCTTTGGGTGAGATCGGCCGTCCGAAGATCGCCCTTAATCAGGGCGCAGACGTTATCCATGGAAAGAAGGAGGTAGCGAGTTTCGAGTCCACTGATCGCGACAGCGTACCGCTTCGGTTCGGGCTCGTATCGCCAATGGCCATACTCGACAGGTGCCTCTTTTGATGATCCCGTCGTCTTGGAATAATCGATCAGCGCGACGCTTCCATCATCCGCTAGGGTCAGCGTTTTCGCTTTGTCGAGCGAGATGGTCTCCGTACATGACCCAAGCTCATCCCAGCCCGGCATGGCTGGCGGTTAAACACGACGGTCGTCGCCGGAGTTGCGCGAAACGAGCGAACAGTAGCCAACCGATAAAGCAAGAGCCGTCGCGACCGCAATATGGCCCATGCTTACCCCTTTCCGCTCAGGTTGCGGAGGCCTAGATTCAGGTATTCCAGCAGGCCATGGCCCATCGTTCGCCTCCTCCGACTCTCGCTTGCGTTCGCGAGGAGTGGGTGCGAGCACAGCTGGGACTCGATAGTTCGGTTCGCCCGAATAGTTCGGAAAATGAATCGGCATATTGTCGTCGTCAGAGTCCGCCCATTCAAATGGAACACGCATCAACCCCCCTTCGATGGCAAGGCCCTGATTGTTGATAATGATGATGGTTACGATGCGATTGATATCTCGCCGATCGCATCCTCCATACAATTGGGCCGGCCCGCCGATCGCACGACGATCAATCCGAGCCCCTCTTGTCTCATCTCGCCGCGCCGTCGAGCGCCGCTAGGGTGAAATTCTCCCATTTTGGGAGAATTTGCCACATCAATTTCCATGGAAAGCTCGGAGGCGGGCTTCTCATTGCCAAAGTACATTCACACGGAACGGCATCGCAGGTTTTGCGCACTGCTGAAGGCAGAGCGCAATGCAGCCGGGCTGACCCAAACGGTTCTAGCCAAGCGGCTTGGGAAACCGCCGTCTTATGTTGCAAAATATGAATTGGGAGACCGGCGGCTTGACGTGCTTGAGTTCCTCCACGTTGCTGCGGCGATCGGGTTCAAACCCGGCGCATTCTTGAGGTCGCTGGTTCGAAGGTAGCGACCGTGAAATCGGGTAAGCCAACGCTTGCCATGGGCCGAGGACCCGAAGTGGCCGGCTCACCAGCATTGTCTCAATCACACCTTTGTTGCTTCGCAGCTCAACCTCCTCGACGGAATGACCATTTTAGAGCGCGTCCCGGAGAGGCCTACGGGCCCATTTGACATTTCAGGGGAGCCACCGACGAGGCTTCCAATCGTGAGCCGCCAAGCACACGAGGAGAGCTTCGCGATGGACGATTATGAGAGCCTAAGCCACACGAAGTGGGACTGCAAATATCAAGTGGTGTTCATTCCCAAGTACCGCAGGAAGGCGCTTTACGGGGAGGGTAATTCGTCTCGACCGTCGGTCGCGACGAAGCGGCAATACGGGAGTACTCAAGAACCAGGAGTATTACGGAACCCAGCCTTGGTGAGATGTTACGCTGTCCCACGATGAAGGGCTTAAGGCGACCCTCGCGGCGGGCGAGGAACGAGTCCGCTTACTGAGGGGACACCGTCGCCGTTCGCGTGCAAGGTCAAAAACGACAACAGAGCTGCCGATCGTATGGGTACCTTCCGCGAGAATCGTAGTAATACGGAGATCCGTAGCCATAGTAGGCTCCGTAATAGGGGTAGCCACCATAATAGGGGTAACCATAGCCGTAACGATAGTATGGCGCAGCAAGCGCGCCACCGACGATCGCACCGCCAAGGAATCCGGCTCCAAAGCCCCAACCGAAGCCTCTGCCCCACACCATTTCGATATCAGTTCCGGCCGCATTTCTGATCGCTAGTGGATCGGCAACCGGCATGGCCGATGCGGAATTCGAAAAGACCGCAATGGCCGCCGCCGACGCGACGACCGACAAGATTGGCACTCGCTTGGACATCGCCGTTCTCCGTTCTTCTCGCCCGTAGAAGTCATCATACACGAAGAATCATGCCGCGGCACCCATCAGTGGGGTCAGCTGTCGTAAGCACACGAGTTGTCCGGGTTAGGTAGCACAGAAGTCGTCCGGTTTTTTACCCCTGGATGATCTCGATTGCGGCTCGGAAGCGGCGGCGACCGCCCCGTGGGTGCTGCAACGCACTCGTGACTTCGGCGCTCTTTGTCTTGTGAATAAAGGGCGAAGCTGGCTTCATGGTCGGCAATAGCAAAATGTCATGATGCCTCAAAAGATTATCCGCGATCGCGACCGCTGAGTCCGTTTCCGCATTGTGTCCGGGTCGCAACACTCCGGCATGATTCGCGGTGACGGCCACTTTTCCGCCTACGGAATGCCTAATGGCAACCGCGTCATATCTCCGCGTGCGGAACTGGGAACCGCGTCTCACGTGGGAAAGCTGGAACATGAGAGGTGCAGATGAGTGCCATGCCGAGCCCCACGCAATCTGAGCCCTCCGTAGGGTCATTGCCCGCCAGCCTATTCGAGATACCAGCTGAGGCACCTGCTATTCGCCTGGCCGACCTGAAAAATGACAGGTATCCAAACGGGCGATCGTCGTTTGGCAAACGAGCCTTGATCGCCGTCGTCCGTTTCCTGATAATTTTTTGCATCGGCGTCTCTGCCACCTTGGCTTGGCAGTCGTATGGCGATCGAGCCAGAGAGATGATCGCAAGCCAGTCGTATGGCGGCGCAGCCAGAGAGATGATCGCAAGCCTGTACTCGCAGCTTAGCTGGTTGGCGCCGCAGGCCGAACCAGTTGCACAGAACACACCTGACGTGATCGGACTAGCCTCGCCAAGCGCCTCTTCTCACGATCAGCAGCAGCCCAACGCAATGTTGCTCGATGTCAAAGCGTTGCGGCAGAGCATCGACCGGATCGCCACCAGTATTGCCTCCAGTCAAGAGCAAATGAAGAGCAGCGCAGACCGGATCGCTACAAGCCAAGATCAGATAGCGCGCAGCGTAGACCGGATGGCCACAAGTCAAGAGCAGATAGCGCACAGCGTCGACCGGCTCACAGCCGACCAGGAGCAGATAACGCACGAGATCACGAAACTACAGGAGATCGAACGGTCGATCCGTTCGAAGAACTCAGAGGCTTCGCCGCGGCCTGCCTCCGCCTCTGCGCCCAAGCCCGTACCGGCGCCCAAGCCCTAACGCTTCACTACTGTAGGCACGAAGGAGTCCACGAAGCAATTACCTTGAGGGCCGGGTGGACCGCCGCATTCGACCTGATCGAGCTCGGAAGTTTCTCGACCAAATCGCGCCTCGTCCCTGAGCGTTGCCACGGTGCGCGAAATGAAAGCGCATGGCCTTGGCGCTACGTCGGCAAGCTGGCCGCAGCGCCGGAGGTAGACATCGTCACCGTCACGGTGCGGGTGCCGCATCACCTCGAGGTCGTGAACACGGCAATCGGAGCGGGCAAGCACGTCTACTGCGAGTGGCCGCTTGGGCCTATTTGCTGGATCGCGCCAATGGCGCCACCATGTTGACAATCCCGGCGGGGCACATGCTGGCGGCGCTCACGAGCGTGCTCGGCGAAGTGGCGGAGGTCTCCGCGGTTCTGGCCGCCCGACGTACCACAGCGCTGGTGGCCGATACCGGGGAGACGCTGCCGGTATCCGCTCCGGACCAGGTCCTGGTCAGCGGGGTCCTGGTCAGCGGCGCGCCCGTCTCCATCCATTATCGCGGCGGCGCGGCGCGGGACGAAGACGGCCTGTTCTGGGAAATCAACGGCACCGAGGGCGACATCAGGGTTTTGGGCCCGTCGGGCCATACGGAGATGGTGCAGCTCTCCCTCAAGGGCGCGCGGAATGGTGAGAAGGCGTTCCGGCCGTTGGAGGTTCCTGCCTTATACCGTTCCGGTTGGCCTCAGGATGTGGTGCCGGGGAACGTCGCCCGCCTCTACGCCAGGATGGCCCGAGACCTGCGCGAGGGTACCCTCACAGCGCCAAGTTTCGACGACGCGGTCGCCGTGCATCGCGTCATCGCGGCGATCGAAAAGGCAGCCGAAGGCGGAAGTCGCACCGCGCCTGCGTGATAGGCGACATCACCCGCTCACGCAATTACGATGGGAATCGTTCGGGTCTGCTGCTGCAGCGTACTGCCCGGCAAGCGCGCTAGGGGTCGGCTCATCGTCAGCAGCGAGCGCGGCTGGCGCGGCGTCGCCGCGCCAGCCTGGTCGACGACGCGCAGCTGGTCAGCGAAAAGCGTTCAGATATTGCGAGCGACTCATCGATGGAACTACCGCCTTCCATCTACGATCACCTCGTGTTGCGCGGCGTTGCCCCAATAACGCGGACATGGGCCAGAAAGCCGAAGGCTGAGGCAAAGTATTCGGCAGGCATTTAGGGACCGCAGCTCCCGCGGGGGTTGCGCGCGCTGCTGAAGCGACTCTTCTGATCTCCGCCACGGGAGAGCCCAGCATGCAGTGGGTATACGAGCAGAGCGTAATCAACTGGACCGCACTCTCCGAGCTCTACCGGATCGCGCCGCTCGGCGACAAGAAACCCAGCGAGTTGCGGTTCGTGTTCTCGAACAGCCGGTACAAATGCTTCGTGCTGGAGGACGGGTCATTGATCGGCGCAGGACGAGCCGTGGCCGACGGCATCGACTGCTCCTATCTCTGTGATATTGCTGTGCATCCCGAGTTCCAGGGACGTGGTCTCGGTCGTGAGATCACGGTTCTCCGGCCTACTGCCGGCGATGATCGCAGCGTTGATCGCCCCGATCGAAATCCCCGCCACCCAGTCGGGCAAATATTCCGAGGACGCCAACGCCTCAAAAACTCCCGCTTGATAGCTGCCGAGTGCGCCGCCGCCCTGCAGAACCAATCCGATCTTTTTGTCATAGGATGGCGGACGTGCTGCAGGGCTTCCGGGGGACATAAGGGGTCTCCTTGAGAAAGATTGACGGAGCCGGTCGGTCGATATTCCGATTGGCGGAACACAGAAACCGGCGGCATCTGCGGGAATGGAAACCGCCCGGCCTACTTCGCGGCCGCCGCGATACGGGGCCATTCGTCGATCTGCACCCGGGCAACGAGCTTGTAGCTGCCGTTCTCCGGGCGGAACAGCGAAGCTTCGCCTTCCTTCACGTCGAACCAATCCTTGCCGAGCGCGTCGACGATGTTCGGCTTGTGCGTGATGAGAATGGTGTTGCTGCCCGATTGCGGCGTGGTGCCAAGCATCTTGTGAAAGGCCTCGACGCGGCGGATGTTCTCGTTCGGCGACACGACCAGGCCGCCCTCGGTGAGGTCCGCCGTCTTCTCGATATCCTTGAAGCCCACGATGACGGCGGTTTCGTAGGCGCGATTGTACCTGCTGGTGTAGACCTTGCCGACCGGAATACCGATCTGGCGGAGGGCGTCCCCGAATGCCTTCGCCAGCGCCTTGCCCTTGTCGTTGAGATTCCGCTGGGCCGAAATGTTGTCGAAGTTGAGCGGATCGGTATCGGCCTGATCCGGGAAGGTGGCGCCGTGGCGGACGACGATCACCAGTCCTCCCGCGCGCAGTGCCTGCGCGATCTCCTTATCATTCTCGGTTGCCGAGCCCAGCACGGCGGTGCCGAGCATGGCGGACAGGCCTAAAGAAAACGCGAGCGCTGCGGCGGTTCGTCTCGACAGAGTAAACATTGTACGTCTCCCTCATGAGTTAATGGATGCCGGATGGCATGCGTTCCGAGACGACGCTTGCCGGCCAGCGGCACTTGTTGCGTCCCGCCGGCAACACCGCGAGCGGGACGGTTTTATTCCCTGAAACAGTACCGGATCCCGCGAAATGATTCCGGAATCACTGCGCGTTGATGCTTCCCTGACGAATGACGCCGCCGGGAAAGAACTCCTGCTTACGCCGCACCGGTGAGATCGCAGGCGCCATGCACGAAAGCACATCGTCGCGAAGGACGAAGTGGTGAATGAGCGCGGCGACGGCATGGCCTATGGCCAGAGCCCCGAGCGCCGATGCGCCGAGCTCATGCGCCAGATGAAACGCGGCCCGCAGCGCCGCGTCCCCCGGCATCAGTTGCGGAATCGCCCACAAGAACAGGGCGAATGGACGCCCGCCAAGAAGCGTGGTGGCCAGGCCAGTCACCGGCTGGCCAAGAAGCAGGGCGTAGAGACCGTATTCACTCGATTGGACAATAGCGCGATGGATCTTGGTCATGTTGGCTGGAAACGGCGGTAGCTTCGCATGCGTCAGCCGCCAAGCAAGCCTCAAGGCCGTCGCGATCCAAATCGTCACACCCAACGATCTGTGAACCTGAAGCAAGCTCGCCTTAAGGACGTCGTCATGCACCTGCGAGCGCAGCCACGCGCTCGCGAACATTGTCAGCACGAGAACAACGGTCGCCCAGTGCAAGCCTATCGTGAGGCCATCGAAAGGCGTGCGGGGCGCGTTGATCGGCGCCTGATGCGTCCGGATGCCGTAGCGCGACGGAGCGAGGTCCTTCTCATGCGCACTCGGTTGGTTGAACAAAGAGTCCGTCTGCATGGCACCGCTCCGTTGTTTCCGCATCTGACGAGAGCAAGACAGCGAGGTGCACGGCTCTATTCCCGTATAGGTCAATCGTTTTGCACAGCGCCCTTCAAACGGCGATCAGGAAAGCGTGACAATGCTGCGCGCAGCGCACAAAGAAAAGTGATGACGCGTGGGGAAATTGTTCGGCGCGATGACAAGTGTCATGTGCATCGCAGGCGCCGACCTCTGATGGGAAGCGACCTGCGTCGATCGAGGTTGTGGGCGTACCAAATGCGCAGATCACAGCGATCGTAGTTAGAGACTCCTGGTTCAACCAAAATTCCTGAGAGGAGAAATCCTATGTCGCCAAAGGTTAATGTCGCGGTAGCCGCTGTGCTCCTGGTTGCCGCTGCCGCCTCGATCGGGGCTTTCGCGCAAAGTCACGGCAGCGACTACACGATGCCCATAGGGCATCCGCTGTCGGTGGTCTACGATGCGACAAAAGCGCAATTTGGTTCACAGCGTCAGCGCACGCTGAACCCAAATAATTTCATTACCCAACAACTAAATCTGGAAGGATATCCACGGGAGATGGGGATTGAACCGAGGCGCCTCTCTGATCAGTAAGGCCGCGGGACGCGGTATGCTGCAGAGAGCGTGCAGGAGCGGCGCTGTACTTACAGTCCTACGTCTGCTCGTTCAATCAATCACACGTCCGGCGTGGTCGCGGTACGCGACGTGGGCATATGGTTCTGACGTGTTTTCCAGAGTGTATCGCCCGCGCAAGCGAGCGGCGTAGCAGCGCGGGCGTATCGGAAACCACGACTTCGCATAGCTTTGGACAATTCTAAACCGGAATCGCCGCCTGCGAGCCCAGGATCATCAACGAGGATGGAGATCACAAATGAAAGCGGCCCTGTTCCTGTCGGCGCTTGCTGCCGGTGCGTTCGTCGCCTCGACGGCGTTATTCGCCCAAACCTTCGCCAACCCACCATATCCATATCTGACCGATAGCCGGAACCGGGTGGATCAAGGTCAATACCCCCTCCAACCAAACCTGGGCGATCGAGGCGCTCAGCCGCAGTGCGGTTTTGCGGCAACTGAAGACTGGGGCCCGAATGGCTTTCAGTGGTGCGATTCCAAAAACATGTACCCGAAGCCGCAGATCGATCGCTCCAATGCTTTTGGACTATTCATCCCTTCCGACCGAGCGGGTTCCCCCGGCACTCGAAGCGGCCGGCGCGGCGCTTCAAAAGTCAAGTTTCACGCCGATAAGATAGCTTCTGGCAGTCCGACCGCCGGGCAATCGCCGCCCATAGGGGCATCAAGGTCAACATCTTGACATCAAAGAGACGGTAGACTGCTGCCCGTTGCTTGTGGGGAGCTGATTAGGGAGGACATCTCATGTCCAAGAAAGCTGCCGAACATCACAAGAAGGCGTCAGAGCACCATACACATGCCGCACGTCACCATGTGGAGGCCGCCAAGCATCATGAGGCTGGCCACCACGAGAAGGCGGCGCACCATGCTCATACCGCGAGGAGCCATGCGCTTCACGCTAGAGGCCACGCTGATGAAGCAGTGAAGGCCCATGCGGAGGAGCATGGTAAGAAATAAAATAGTCTGATTGCCGCTCTCCCGTAAACGCGTGTTATCGTGCGTTCATTTGGGTTGGTCATGACACAAGAACAGCGCCAAGCACGCGAAATGCTAACTCACCGCGCGGCACCACCGAGACGGTTCTCACGTTGCGAACGCGGGCCTTTCCTACGGTTGGGAACACTCGGAAACGATCGATCTGGCTAACTATCGAGGCTGGTTCATCCCGGCTGATGTAACCGAACTTCGTCGCTTCCTGTCCGCGGGCTACATGCACAACTCCGCCTATCTCGGCGGCGCTATGTCCGTTCCCGTTGCTTGGCTTTTCCATCTCATTTTCAGGGCGCGCAACTCGAAATCGATTTGAAAGTCGCGCATTGGAACGCAAACAAAGTGCGGTGCGAGCGTGCTGCCAGTTTTCCGCTGTGGGTCAGACTCGGCCGCGCCGACCACCTTCCCGGGGCGTGTATGCGAGGCCGGTGCTCCCCAGTAAGCGGACCATGCCGCCGGGTGGCCGGATAGCGCACGCCCCCTTTGGCTTTATCTGGGGCGCAGGCGGCGTCTATGCGATTCCGCCACCAAGTCGGTCACGTCCTTAACCGTGATCGTTTTTGAGATTGTCCTTCGTGAAAACATGGACCGAGAAGAAGCTCGCCATCGCAGGGTCACTTTGATTTTTTGCTCTGCTGGCCTGCTGGTGAACGCATTGAGGGTGACCACCTCTACGTCGATATTTTCGTTTGGCCGCAAAATGGCGAATGCACCTTCAACCTCGCCTGGCCTGGCCCGCAACTGAGCTTTAATCAAATCACGGACTTCGCGCCCCGGTGCGAACGCCAGCAGGGCGGGTGCCGCGTCGATGCGTTCGATGATGACGGTTTCGTTTCGTTCGTTTATGAGGTGCAGAACCACACCGTATTCGCCAGGTGCAAAATCAACTTTGCGCGCCTTTCCGACGATACGGTCATAGAACGACATGGCGCCAGTCACCAAACTGACGACCGGCCTGATCAATCCCCATTGCCACTCGACCAAGAATGCCTCCGCTCATCGGCCCGCCCGCGCCCGCGAAGGCCGGCATGACGGGAGAAGCCACAAGCGGCGTCGACCGCGAGGCCGAAAGTACCGATGCGCCGGAGTTGGGCGCACTGCCCCGTAGTAGCGATGAAAGCGGGGTAATGCCCGTGGATATCCCGATAAGATGCCCGAGATCGACGTTTGTGCGGGCGTGGAATAGCTCACCATTTTCTCGTACCCCGCCGGCATGGCCGCTTTGGGTCTTGTGTCACGAGTAACGCCGGTCCAAGCGGCGAAGCGCAGGCTGTTATACCGGTCAGCCAAGTGTTGTCGTAGTCGACGAAGGGGCTTGGCTGGTACCGCCCATTGGCTCCCTCGGTCGCGCCCTGGGCACCGACCCCTTCGGCCCACGCGACTGAAACGGCGGATGTCATGCCGATGACCGCGGCGAGCGCGGCAGCGGTGAGGATGGGGCGGATGGTGAGGCGCGTATTCATGTTGTCGTTCCCCTGGATTGGCTTGTCGGTCATCGACTGACTTGACTGGGAAATCGTGCCAGCGCCGCCCACCGGGGTAAATCAGCCAAGGGTACTGATACTTTGTTCCTGGACGGACTGCGCACGTCGGGAAAAGCCTGTGCCGCAGCGCTTTGCACGTGCGGAGCGGACGAGCCGTTGGCGTCGAAGCGGAAGGCAGAAGTCCTGAGGCGGGCTTAACGGCGAAAGCGGGCCGTCCCAATCGCCAGCATCGCCGCCTGCCATGCCTGCGCAGAAGAGCCGATTCGCTTCACTTGCACCGGGTCGCAATGGCGAGCGCTGAGTCGCTGAGGCCGGGTACAAGGGGACGTCGCCGACACTCTCTCATACCAACCCGCCTCTCACTCATACTTCATCTCCAAGACTCAAGAATCCGTCGTGTCGACGCAATCTGACACGACGAAAACCGCCGTCAAATGCACATTTCTTGCACAAATCGCATGTGCAGGTACTGATACCCGGCATCCGTCAGGCTGATTCATCGCTTCGGTCATTCGCGACATGGTGCGAGCGACGACACGGGACGCTCGCCATGTTCACGAAGACCCTCTCCGCTTTGGCAGTCATCCTCAGCACAGCCTCCAGCGTTGCTGCGACCAAGCATGAGCGCACGGCTGCCAATCACGAGCCGGCAATCAAAGCTTCTCGGCAGAATCCGCGTGACAAGGCCGACTTCGTCATCGGCAACATGCTCTTCGTCGGCTTTCACGAAATGGGTCATGCGCTTGCCGATCAGTTCCATCTCCCGACGCTGGGCCGCGCCGAGGATGCGGCCGATTCGTTTGCCACCATTGCCCTTCTCGATGCCGGCTCGGAGTTTTCCATCAACGTGCTCGTTCAGGCAGCGCGGGGCCTGTTCCTGTCCGATCGCCGCGACCGCAAGCAGGGCGAGGAACTCGACTTCTCCGACGCACACGGCCTCGACAGGCAGCGCGCCTACCAGATCATCTGTTTGATGGTTGGCTCCGACCAGGAGCAGTTCAAGGAACTAGCAGCCTGGGGCCACATGCCGCGGGATCGTCAGCGCAACTGCGCCAACGACTACGAGGATGCGAAATACGCTTGGTATTCGCTGCTCGAACCGCACCGGCACGCCGGCCAGCCGACCGCGACCGTCGAGATCGCCTACGAAGCCGGCCAGGGCAATCTGGAGCGCTACGCGAGGTCGTTCCAGTCCATCGCGCTTCTGGAAGCTCTGTCGGATTACGCGTCGAGCCGTTACGAGCTGCCGCGTCCGATCAAGATGGTCATGGCGAGCTGCGGCGACGCCAATGCGACGTGGGTTTCGTCAGCCAACACCGAAACCCTGTGCTACGAATTGGCCGACGATTACTTCGATCTTTACGACGGCTACACGACGAACAGCAAAGTGCAGGACCACGGGCTTGTATCAAAGAACGTTGCGCGGATCAGCCTTGCGCATAACGCGCCGGCCTGCACGCTCGACAAGGTCGCGATGGAGATGGACGGTGCGGCCCGCGCCCTGTTCACGAAGAAGACCAAGCTCGGCTCCGACAAGGCAAAACGGCATCTGACAAAGTGAGCGCCAGGCGAAGGCGCTCACACCTTTCGGTCCCGACATCGGTCCTGCTGTCCCTCCGCCCCGGAGGATGTGGCCGGTCGGTCTCCATCGAGTGACCCGCCGAGGCGAAGAGTTCGGAGAGCATCCGACGCTGGGCCTTACGGCGCCGCTGACGCTGCTTGGCGGCGCCGATGAGGTGATCGAATGAAGACCAGTGAAACAGTTGTGGCTTTCGTGCTTGCAAGTTGGCTCCTAAGAGAATGGTCACGGTAGGGACGAGGATTGCTCCGTTCCCGCGACTTCGTGCCTTGGCGGTTTTTGGACGCCGGCAGCCTCAGCCAGCGGATGGTCCTGTCTTGCCGGCGCCCAAAAACCTGCACATGAACGGACATAGCTCCGGCCTATCGCCCCAGCGAAAACTTTCAATCCGAAAACAGTGCCGAGAGCAAAGCCGAGCGCTGCACCGATTGGAGCACGGCCAAGAAAGTAAAGGGCCCCATCTACATTCCATCCCGAAGATCGCGGATACAATCGCGACAGCGGCATCCAAACCATGCGCCCAACACCGTCAGTCCAAACAGGCGATTACGGCGAGCAACCCGTGGCAGTCTGCTGTGATACAATGGCGTGTCGGCCAGCCGGAAGGGCGGATCATGCGGACATCGGTTGTTGCAGTCGCACTAGCGCTCGTGATCCATGCAAGCGCGCATGGAGAGGACTATCCCTCACGCCAAGTCGCGCTTGTGGTGCCATTCGCGAGCGGCGGCGCATCGGACGTACTCGGGAAGACTGTGGCGAAAGCAATGGGGTCGCTGCTTGGCCAGCCAGTGAAAGTAGAGAACGCGGAAGGCGCTGGCGGCATTATAGGCACCAATCGTGTGGTGAAAGCTGCGCCTGACGGGTATACCTTGTTGTTTGCACAGTCCGGTATCACTGCCTCGACCACGTCCAATCGCCGGCAGATAGATGTGATTTCCAACAGTCTCAAGCCGATTGGACTGATTGCACACGAACCTTTTCTGATCATTGGCCGGAAGAGCCTCCCGGCACAAAGCCTCCGGGAGCTTGTTTTATGGCTTCGAGCCCACCCCTATGGTGTCTCAAGCAGTGCCGCCATCGGCTCCCACAGCCATCTCGCAAACATCCTCTTTCAAGAAGCAACTGGTGCGAAGTTGAAGCTGGCGCTTGATCGAAGCGAGAGACAATCCATCGATGACCTTGCCGCAGGGAAGATCGATGTACTTTTAAGCTCTCCCCTCATGTCAACACCTGCGCTGCGCAGCGGCAGCATCAAGGCGTTTGCCATCGCGGCCAAGGAGCGAACAAGTCTTGCGCCCGATATCCCGAGCGTGGACGAGGCAGGACTCACCGGCTTTTACTTTTCGAGATGGTACGCTCTATGGGCCCCTCGGCGCACCCCCGACAACATTGTCGCAAAGCTCAATGATGCGATGGTGCGCACATTGAACGATCCCGAGGTTGCGCGGACGTTTGCAGGTGCAGGGTTGCTAAGGTTTCCTCGGGATCAAATGGCGCCCGACGTTCTGGATACCTATCAGAAAACTGAATTTGAGAGATGGCTGCCAGTTCAGAGACAACTTAGCGCTAGATTGCGAAGAGCATAGAGGGCGCGAGCTGGCATTTTTTGCAGTGTCCGCCTTGGGTCATCTTCGGCCCGCTGCCGTGCCCGACGGATCGCCATGACGGAAGAGCTGGGCCACGAAGAGAAGAACGTACGCGTCCGGTGAGGGCCACCGATAGACTCAGCCGGCGGCTCGCTTCGCGGTGTTGCGGCGGGTGTTCTTGCGTGGCGCAAGCGATGCGAGGCGACGATTGATTTCGTTGATATCGAATTGCTGCGGGTCGAAGTCGC
>DATGCX010000370.1:0-10007 GCA_035311445.1 Xanthobacteraceae bacterium
TCAAATCGGCCCAGCGCAGGGAAGCCTTCAAATCGACCCAGCGCAGGGAAGCCTTCAAATCGACCCAGCGCGGGGACCAGGCCTTCCGGCGGCGCCAAACGGGCGAGCGCTGGCGGCAAACGCCCGAGTGCAGGGGCAAGACCTTCCGGCGGCGGCGCCAGACGGCCCAGCGTTGCGAGCCGGCCTTCCGGGGGCGGCCGGAGCTTCGGTGGGGGCGGTGGACGCGGCGGTTTCGCGGGCGGTGGCGGCGGCTTCCGCGGCGGCGGTGGCGGCGGCTTCCGCGGTGGCGGCGGCGGACGCGGCGGTGGTGGACGTGGGGGCGGTGGGCGACGTTCCGACATCCTGCTCAAGCACGACATCACCCTTCTCGGCCACCTCGATAATGGCCTGGGTCTCTATCGCTTCAGCTACAACGGCAGCGACAAGGCCTATGTCGGCGTGATAGCGCAGGAAGTCCAAGCGGTCGCGCCGCAGGCAGTTACGCGCGGCCACGACGGTTATCTGCGGGTGTTCTACGGCAAGCTCGGCGTGCCGTTCCAGACCTACGATCACTGGATCACGTCGGGGGCCCGGATCCCCGCGGTCGCGAACGGCCGACACTGAATGCCCGATGTAAAAGGGGCTTCGGAGCAGGCCAAACAGGAGGGTGGAAACCATCAACGGCTGGCGCTGTCAGCGGTCCTCAGCGAGGGCAAATGTCCGAGCGCCAAGCCGTCCTCCCTACGATAACTGTGATGCGGGGGGGCATTTGATTTTCCTCAAGGCGCTTGAAGTTGAAGCGCTTATGTACTTTACCAGTCGCGGTCCCGGCTTCCCTCCTCCTACCTCAACGCTGGGGCCGCCCATCTGCACCCTGTCGTCTGGACAGCTTCACCTGTCTAGGTATCCCGTCAAATCAGCTCGCGCAGTCGCGCAATGTCCATGGAGGCAACCATGCTGGGTTTCATTCGTGCAATAACGAGCCGTTCAGCCATTGTGGCCGCGGCCATCATGCTACTGGGCGTCCCCGCGCCCTCTCATGCGGAGACCGGCTCAGTCCGCATCAGTGTCGCCAAGGCCGGGTTTATCGTCGGCGTTGGCGGTGGCAGCGGTGTCCTGCATTTCAAAGGCAGGAATTATCCGTTGAGCGTCAGCGGCATCGGCGTCGGCACGATCGGGGTAGCCGGTGCGGACATGGCGGGCCGGGTCTACAACTTGCGCACACCGGCGGATATTGCGGGGACCTACACGACCGTCTCGGGCAGCATTGCGGTTGCGGGCGGGGTAAAGACCGCCCGACTGCAGAATGCGAACGGCGTCGTCATGGAATTACATGGAACGCAAGCTGGCTTTGAGGTGTCCCTCTCGTTAAGCGGGTTGACCGTGGCGCTGCGCTGACCGCGGCCCGAGGAAGCGATGTAGCGAGTTCCGGGGGGCGATGGACGTGACCCATGCGCCGCGGAACTCGCGAGCAACTGCCAATTTCCTGATCTGGTCTCCAGATTTGACGCCGCCGCGCCCTCTCGCGGCGTCAAATCGGATGCCCAGGCTTGGGAGCGCATTCAGATATTCGAGCCGAGCAATGAAGATCCGTAGTGGAGTATACTAGAACGTTTTTAGACGCTGGTTTTGACCGAAAATTTCTATCAAGTTTACCTGTTCGCATGCTCGATCTTAAGGAATAGATCTCGGGATGTTGTTTGGCCTTCATAATGGCGTTCATTATTATGAGTTCACTCACCGTCGCAACCAGAGGTCACGACAATATCCGGACCCTGCTCATTTGGTGCCCTCCGTCGCAATCTGGTCGGCGAGCTTGCTTTAAAGAAATATACATTCTTCTGTGCGATTTGGCGCTTTGACAAAACTCAATGCCGAATACTGGCCTATCCACCTAATCTTATAGTCTCTCATGGCTCAGCCGGCCAACCTTGCGATTTGGCGCCGGCGAGCACCGCAGAAGGGCGTGGGCGGAGGGTGGCATTTTTCGGGCCTTGGCCGATCAATTTCGAGGCTTCTCACGGAACATTATGCAACTAATGTTCCGGTCTAAAAGTATGAAACAGGGGAGGAAACATATGTCTGAGGCGCGTAATCGCCATCCAGCTCGGATTGATCAACTTTTTGCGGGTCCTGGCGCGCGGGCTGACCAGTGGCGAAATCTGGTCCAATTGGCCGAAGCCTGGTCCAACGGTTCAGGAACCCGGCAAAAGTTTGAGGAAACGCTTGCCGAAATGACGGCGACCGAAGAATTCCACGCTTATCCCGGCTTGCGGCTGATGAGGGCGCTACGCGACCGTGCCGCCGCAAACGACGCGTCTGCGACGGCAGCCCTTGCCCGCCGTATTACCCGCGCTCTGCTTACCCGATCGTTTCGTCAAAGTGCCGGCGATTGGGACACGGATGAAGAAGGCGAGGGCGTGACCGCGGATGTACTGCCGCCCACCCTTGGACGCCCGGACGCGAACCGACCCTATTTCGAGATCTTGATTGTCACCGGTGCGCCGGCCGCGCGTTGGGCCGCTCTCGCCTCGGAATGGCGCAGACTTCGCCGGCCGCTCGATCCGTTCGTCTATGAACCGGTGTTCGTCGGCGGTTTTGAGGACGCATTCTGCGCGACGTTGCTCAATCCGGACCTTGCGGCTGTAGTTATCCACGAAGGCTTCCCCTTCCGTTCACGGCATGATGCGCCGGTCCTGCGAGCGCTCACCGAGGCCGCAGACCAACGTGAAGGCGGAGAAGTCTCCGCATTGCGTTTGGCGCAGGTGCTGAAGCGAGTACGGCCGGAACTCGATCTTTATCTTGTGTCAAACGGAGCAGTCGAGGAGATCGCCGGGGATCCAAAGGCGAGTGCGGTGCGTCGCGTCTTCTATGCGGTGGAGGAACTGCTGGAATTGCACCTTGCGATCCTTGAAGGGGTGCAGGCGCGATACGACACGCCATTTTTTGACAATTTGAAGAAATACGCACAGCGGCCAATCGGTACGTTCCACGCACTGCCGATCGCACGCGGCAAGTCGATCTTCAAATCCGACTGGATCCGCGACATGGGTGAATTCTACGGGCCCACCCTCTTCCTGGCCGAGAGCAGCGCGACCACCGGCGGGCTCGACAGCCTGCTGGAGCCAACAGGCAATATCAAGAAAGCGCAGGAAATGGCCGCGCGCGCGTTTGGCGCGGACCACGTCTTCTTTGTTACCAATGGTACGTCCACGTCAAACAAGATGGCGGTGCAGGCGCTGGTAGGCCCCGGCGACATCGTGATCGTCGATCGCAACTGCCATAAATCCCATCACTATGGACTCGTGCTGGGCGGCGCGCAGCCGCTTTACGTCGAGGCGTTCCCGATGACGGAATACTCGATGTATGGCGCGGTGCCGCTTCGCACGATCAAGCAGGCGCTGTTGAACCTGAAGGCGGAGGGCAGGTTGCATCGCGCCAAGATGGTGGACCCGACGAATTGTACGTTCGATGGCCACATCTACAACACACGGCGGGTGATGGACGAGTGCCTGGCGATCAAGCCAGACCTGATTTTCCTCTGGGACGAGGCATGGTTCGGATTCGCGCGTTTCTCCCCATTCCTCCGGCCGCGCACCGCGATGGGTGCGGCCAACGATATTGAGGCCTGGTTGCATGACCCGAAGTCAGTGGCCGAGTATGAAAAGCAGCGGGCCGAACTCGGCGACAATCCATCAAACGATACTCTGCTGAACGCGCGCCTGATCCCTGATCCACGCAAGGTCAAGCTGCGGGTTTACCAGACGAATTCCACGCACAAGTCGATGTCGGCGCTGCGCCAGGGCTCCATGTTGTTTGTGAAGGACGTGGAATTCCATACTGTCGAAGCGCAATTCCGCGAGGCGGTGTTTACACATGCCTCCACCAGTCCCAACCAGCAGCTGATTGCCAGCCTCGATGTGGCGCGGCGGCAGATGGAACTGGAGGGATACGGCCTTGTGCATAACGCCATCGAAGTCGCACTGGCCGTCCGCCAAGCGGTCGCGGAGCACCCGCTGATCTCGAAGTATTTCACTATTCTTGGTGCCGATAAGATGGTTCCGGCGGAATTTCGCCAGAGTGGTTTCGTCGATTACCTCGACCCCAAGACGAACTGGGCCGTAGCGCGTCAGAGCCTACAAGAGGATGAGTTCTGCCTCGATCCCACCCGAATGACGCTGGTTTGCGGTACCGCAGGCTTTGATGGCACGCAATTCAAAGGAATCCTGGCGAGTCGCTACAACATCCAGCTCAACAAGACGTCGCGGAACTCTGTTCTCCTGCAATCCAATATCAACAACACGCGTAGTGACATCGCGCACCTGATCCGTGTGCTGGTGGAGATCAGCCGCGAAATCGACCAACGCCTGGCCCAGGGAGGACCCAACGTTCGTCAGGAATTCGACGCGCGGGTGAAGAGCCTCATGACCGACGTGCCCGATCTGCCGAACTTCTCACATTTCCATGAAGCGTTCCGCAAGGACGCCGGCAGCCGGACAAATGAAGGCGATATCCGTAGCGGATTCTACGCCGCCTATGATACGGCCGGGTGCGAATACATCCGGCTTCGTGATCCGGAGATCGATCGGCGTCTGAAAGACGGTCCGGATCTCGTCTCGGCCAACTTTGTCATTCCTTATCCACCTGGCTTCCCCATCATGGTGCCGGGCCAGGTGATCACGCAGGAAACGATCGACTTCATGCGCAAGCTCGACGTCAAAGAGATCCATGGTTACGACGCCGCCGAGGGGTTGAAGCTTGTGCGCACCGATGCGCTTGCGAAACGCATCGACGGCGCCGCGAAACGCGCCGCATGAACGTTTTCGCAACGCAAATGCCGCCGGCAGTCCATCGTTATCGTATCGCATGAACGGGTGATGTCATGATCGACTGGTTCGTCAGTACGCTTCGAAGCTATCCGGAAATCGCCATCTTCCTGTCCTTGGCTCTCGGATATTACTTTGGCTCATTCACCTACAAGGGCCTCGGCCTTGGGGCGGTGACCGCGACGCTGATTGCCGCGGTGATCATCGGCCAGATTGGGATCACGGTTTCGGGGCCGCTCAAACCGTTTTTTTTCCTGATGTTCCTGTTCGCCATCGGCTACGCGGTGGGGCCGCAGTTCGTGCGCGGAATCGCGTCCGATGGGCTTCCGCAGGCGATATTTGCCGCGGTGGTTTGCGTGTTCTGTCTTGCGGCCCCCTATATCGGCGCCATGATCGCCGGCTATGACGTCGGCTCGGCTGCGGGACTCTATGCGGGTTCGCAGACGATCTCGGCGTCGATGGGCCTTGCGACCGATGCGATCAACCGCCTCGGTTTATCGCCTGAAGAAACCAAGAAACTGCTGGATGGGATGCCGGTCGCCTACGCCGTCACCTACATCTTCGGCACGGTCGGATCCGCAGTTGTTATTGCCCTATTAGGCCCAGCGCTGCTCGGCATCGATCTCGAGGCCGCCTGCAAGCGCTACGAAGAAAAGCACGGGGGCAAGAAAGAATTGGGCGGTCCGGGTACGGCCTGGCGCAAATTCGATTTGCGCGCATTCCGCGTCCGGGAGGGCGGGCGTGCGGTTGGCAAGACCGTACAAGAAGCTGAGGCGCTGCTTCCCGAGCACCGGGTGTTCATCCAACGCATTCGACGCGGCGACAAGATGATCGATGCGACGTCAGAGACGGTGATCCAGGCCGGGGACGTCGTGGCAGTGGCCGGCCGGCGCGAGGTACTGGTGAACCTGGTCGGTACTGCGGCGGAAGAAGTTGACGATCGCGAGCTGCTCGCAGTGCCAGTGGAGGGTGTCGACGTCTACGTGACCAGCAAGGAAGCCGACGGAAAGACATTGGAGGAGTTGGCGCAATCCCCAGGAGCGCGCGGCGTGTTTCTGCGAAAGATCACCCGCGGAGCGACAGCGACCGACATCCCTATTCTCGCGGAAACGCAGTTGCAGCGGGGCGATATCGTTAGCCTCGTCGGACGTACGCAAGACGTCGCGGCAACGACCAAAGTGCTGGGTCATCCAGACCGGGTGACGGACGTGGCCGATGTGGCCTTTATTGGCGCGGCAATCGCGATCGGCGCGCTGGTCGGCGCGGTGGTCTACAAGATCGGCAGCGTGCCTCTTACCCTGTCGACCTCCGGTGGCGCGTTGATTGCTGGCATCTTCTTCGGGTGGCTGCGCTCGGTGAAACCGACGTTCGGGCGGATTCCGTCCCCCACGGTGTGGTTCATGAATTCGGTCGGCCTGAACGTGTTCATTGCCATCGTCGGCATCGCGTCCGGGCCGGGGTTTGTCGCCGGCCTGCAACAACTCGGCTTCAGCCTGTTCCTCTGGGGCGCCGTTGTTACGACGGTGCCGCTGATACTGGCGATGTACATGGGAAAATACCTGTTCCGCTTTGACGACGCCATTGTGCTGGGGTGCTGCTCCGGCGCGCGCACGACGACGGCCTCGCTCGGCATGGTCAATGACCGTGCCAAAAGTCAGATTCCGGGGCTTGGCTACACGGTGACCTACGCCGTCGGAAACACCCTGCTGACGATCTGGGGAATGGTCATCGTCATGTTGATGACCTAGACGCGAAAGGCGGAAGATCGACCTACGCGACGGGCGCACTGATCCACCGTAATTGTCCTTCTCTGGGCTGAACACCGTTATAATGGGAGCAAGTCATGGCTGACATCCTTACTCTGCGCAAATTCGAGGCTTTGAGTCCCTTCGAGATCAAGGACGAACTGATACGCCTCGCCAAGAAGACATCACGGACCACGCAATCCGCTTTCCTGAATGCTGGCCGCGGCAATCCCAATTGGATCGCCACCACTCCGCGCGAAAGCTTTTTCCTGCTGGGCCAGTTCGCGATTACCGAGAGTAAGCGAGTGATGGAGCATCCTGCCGGGCTCGGCGGCATGCCGGAGGCCAAAGGCATCGCGGCGCGACTTGATAAGTGGCTTAAGACGCAAGCGGATATGCCCGGTGCCGCCTTCCTGCCGGAAATGGTGGCATTTGCAGTCAAGACATTCGGGTTCGACCGCGACGCGTTCGTCCACGAACTCGTCGATTCGATCATTGGCGACAACTATCCGGTGCCCGATCGCATGCTCGTCCACAACGAGCGCATCGTGCAGGAGTACTTGATGTGGGCGATGTGTGGGAGTCCGCGTCCATCAGGCAAGTTCGACCTTTATGCGGTCGAGGGCGGCACGGCCGCGATGTGCTACCTCTTCAAATCGCTAAAAGCCAATCGGCTATTGTTTCCCGGCGACACCATTGCGCTCGGCACGCCGATCTTCACGCCGTACCTTGAGCTGACGCATCTCGAAGACTACGACCTCAAGGTCGTACATATCAAAGCGCCGCAAGAGAATCGTTTCCAATATACGGATGACGAGATCAAGAAGCTCGAAGATCCGACCGTCAAGGCGTTCTTCATTGTCAATCCCGGCAATCCCACCGGGATGGGGACGAGCAGGGAAACCGTCGCCAAGATCGCGAACCTGGTGAAGACCAAGCGTCCGGACC
Organism: Xanthobacteraceae bacterium; assembly: GCA_035311445.1. Taxonomy (GTDB): domain Bacteria; phylum Pseudomonadota; class Alphaproteobacteria; order Rhizobiales; family Xanthobacteraceae; genus JAJPKK01. The sequence continues at coordinate 7,499 of DATGCX010000370.1, forward strand.
TGATGTTGCTGACCGATGACGTGTATGGAACGTTCGTCGATGATTTCCGCTCCCTGCTCGGCGAGCTCCCGCACAACACGATCGGCGTCTATTCTTACTCGAAGTACTTTGGCTGCACCGGCTGGCGGCTTGGTGTCATAGCGATCCACGAGGACAACATCTTCGATAAGATGATCGCCAAGTTACCGGATAATCACCTGAAGGCGCTGGACAAACGATACGGCCCAATCACGCTCGAACCGCGCAAGTTTAAGTTCATCGATCGCATCGTTGCCGACAGTCGCGATATCGGTCTCAACCACACAGCCGGTCTTTCGCTGCCGCAGCAGGTAATGATGACCATGTTCTCGCTCTGCGAGATGATGGATACAAAAAAGGATTATCAGAAGGCGTGCGTGGAACTTGTCAATCGTCGCGCCTGGTCAATGTTCGAGGGGCTTGGGATCGCCGACAAGCTCAGCCCTAATCCGAACTACGACGCCTATTACGGCCTGATCGACTTCGAGTTCTGGGCGCGCAAGAACATCGGCGATGAAGCCGTCGAATACTTGAAGAAGAACATCCACCCGCTGGATCTCGCCTTCCGCCTGGCGGAGGCGCATGGAATCGTGCTCCTGAACGGCGGCGGGTTCGAGGCGCCTGAATGGTCGATGCGCGTGTCATTGGCGAACCTGCCCGATGAGGCATATGACGACATTGGCCGCGGCGTTCGGACTATCGCGCGCGGCTACCGGGACGCATACGAGGCATCAAAAACTGCCCCGAGGAAGTGAACGGCAAATAAGGGCAACGCGGGGAGGCCACGACACATGGCCTGGGTCCACCACGTTGTCGCGAGTGCGCCCGAAGTCTTCGTCTCCTGGCGATAGCCATTGGGACTTTGCTCGGGCGCGTTCCAAATCCGCGGCATTGGGATTTGGCGCGACAACCGCCTGCCCATCGCAGCCGCGCGGTGAACATGTCGGCGTCGAGTGGTTCAGCCGGCGACGACAAGAACCACGATCGTGCCCCAAGTCGTCAGCAGGATGTTCGCGACCGGATAGGCCGGCGTATAGCCCAGCACGGCGACCGGGCTCCCCGAGCGCTCCTGGATGGCGGCCATCGCCGCCGTCACCGTTTGCGACCCGGTCAAAGCCCCGAGGAGAAGGATCGGGTTCATCCGCAACGCGAAATGGCCAAAGCACAACCCAATGATCTGTGGCAGCATGGTCACCACCATGCCGCCGAACAGGAGCCCGATGCCCGCCTCCCTCAGAGCCGAGAGAAAGATCGGCCCCGCATAGATCCCGGTGAGCCCGACGAAAGCCGCCAGCCCCAGCGACGTCATAAGGTTGACGGCGCCCTCGGGAATCCGCCCAAACAGCGGATAATGCGTGCGGAGATGACCCACCAGAAGTCCGGCGAGCAGCGTGCCGACGCTCGTGCTCAGCGTGATTTTGACGCTTCCGACGGAAAAGGTGACGAGAACGCCAACGACGCCGCCCAGGAAAATCGCCAGTCCCAACACAACGAAATCAGTAGTTGCGCTGGGGGCGACGATGGCGCCGATCTTCGCGGCCGCCCTCTGCACGACGGTCTCCGGGCCAACGATGCGAAGCAAATCGCCGCGCTGCAGCAAGACGCCGGCGGCGACCGGGATCTCCTGACTCCCGCGGCTCATCGATCGTAAGTAGAGGCCACGCGTCCAATCCTCCTTCGACGCGTCCCCGAGATTCGTGCCTGCAAGCTTCGGATTGATCAGGAGGACATCGGCGGTCGTGACCGGAACGTCGAGGAGCTCCTTGTCCTCGACTTCCTCGGCGCGAGGTCCGATCAGCTCGACGATGATCTGGCGCGGCCCGGAAATCGCGATCACGTCGCCCGCCTCGAGCATCATGCCGGGCCCCGCTTCAAGGATGCGTTCTCCTCGGCGGAGTCGGTGGATGAACAGCCGGTGCTCGGGCACGCGCGCCTCTGCAGCAGCGACGGTTAATCCGGCCAGAGGCGATCCCTCAGCCAATCGATAGGCGCGCAGCTCGAATTTCCGCCAGGCCGATGCCAGGCCCGGTTTGGCGCGGGTCATTCCCAATGCCTGCTCGAGCTTGAGTGCCTCCGTCTTCAGGTCGATCTTAAGGAGCGCCGGGGCAATCACTGTGCAGAAGATGATCACGCCGGCATAACCGAAGATGTAGCAGACCGCATCCGCCACGGCGATGTGAGCGACAAAAAGTGCGCGGTCCGCCTCGGGCACGGCCAACCCGTTGACCGCGTCCGTCGCCGTACCCATGGCGGCGCTCTGGGTGAGGCCACCCGACATGAGCCCGGCCGCAAAACCCGGATCCAGCCCCAGCGCCTTGGCAATAAGGATCGAAGCTGCAAGGCCAGTGAGGCACACGACGACGGCCAGCAGCATCGGCTTCAGCCCATCGCGCTTGAGCGCCTGCATAAACTGCGGGCCGACGGAGTAGCCGACCCCGAACAGGAACAGCAGGAACAGGAAGGACTTTGTCATGCTGGAGACGGGCACATG
>DATGCX010000371.1:0-4677 GCA_035311445.1 Xanthobacteraceae bacterium
TCCCCTACCGACGCTTCGCCCTCGCCCTTGCGGACGATGGCGCACGGCTCAGGGCCGATGTGGGTCGCTACTCCTTCACCGTAAGGGACTTGCACCCTCTACTCCTTGCCGGTCTCCCGGCGCACTCCAAAAACCTGCACATGGCACATGACCTGCACATGGCACATGCCATGTGCACATGGCACAGATGCACAGATCCGGACTACCGGCGCGCCCTGCCCCACGATAACGGCGGTAACTCATGGCGGCATGGAATGAGAGCCGCTGCCGACGTTTTGAACCGCTTCTCGCGCTGAACGCATTGGCTGACATCGGCGGCTGTGGTTTGATGGGCGGATGCCGAAGACGCCTGGACAAGTGTCATGAGATCATCGCCGCGTGGTTTCCTGTTGTGCAGTCTTGCCCTGTTCAGTCTTGCAGGCTTGCCATGCTGGCTTTTTCCGACCGCCGTATACGCGACGACCGAGCCTGGGAAGGCCTTGCCGCCGGCCGCTCCGCCGCCAGCAATCGTTTTCTACGTCGCCACAGGCGGTCTGAATTCCTGCGGGCACGGTTGCGACCAGTGGATCGCCGCGGACGGAACGATCGACGAAAGGGCGGCGCAGCGCCTGCAGCAGTTGCTGCGGAAGCTGGCAGGCCGGAAGCTGCCTGTGTTCCTCCACTCGCCGGGCGGAAATGCGACCGCTGCCATGGAAGTTGGCCGGCTGCTCCGCAAAGAAAAGCTTGCGGCGAGTGTTGGCCGGACCGCCCCGGACGGCTGTGACCGCGACAAGCTTTATGATGACGCCTGCAAGGCGTTGAAACACGACGGCGTCATGGCTGACCTCAACGACACCGTCACGATGTGCAATTCCGCATGCGTTTACGTTCTGGCCGGCGCGTTCGAGCGCCTGGTTCCGCCGGGGGCGCAGCTCGGCATCCATTCAGGGCAAATCCAGCCGCACACCCCGGTGAGTGCGGCCATCATCGCGGTGGCGAGGACGCAGGCCGATCAGCGAATTGACGCCTATCTGAGGCAGATGGGGGTGGACCGGACGCTGCTCACGGAGGCCAACGCCATTCCTCACCAGTCGGTGCGATTTTTGCGTCGGGACGAGATCGTCCGGTTAGGTATGGATCGCCGCGAGTTCGGCGAGACGGGTTGGCACTTTACGGACAAGCCGCGCCCGACCATATCGAAAGCCTATTTCATACGATCTGGAAACAAGGGGTTTCCCTATCGAACGGCGTTTCTGCGCATGGACTGCGGCAGCGCCAAACTCGTGCCCCTGACGGTGGCAATCGAAATGGCTGGGGACGAAACGGGGGCCGGTCCGGGCCCGTTCGTCATCACCGTGAACGGTGCGCGCATCGAGAACGGCTGGACTCCCGAATTTGTGGTGCGCGAGCCGGCGAGGTTCGACCTGCGCACCACCAGGCTGACGGCCGACATGACGGCGAGCTTGGATGACGGCGGCTCGATCGAAATTTTTACGCCCGATCCGAACATTGGAGCGCAATCGACCGTCAGGCTCACCATGAACGGATTTTCGGGCGCCTACGCGACACTACGCAAGGCGTGCGATGCGGCGCAAAGCGCGAGTGCCGGCCTCCCCTCCTCCGGCCTGATTTTCCCGCCCGGCCCGACGACGCGGCTGTCGCCGACCGTGACGCCGGGTGCAAATACCAGCTCCGGCTGCCCGGGAGGCGGAACGCCCCCGCTCTGCCTGATTCTCCCGGCGCCTGGCCAGACGGCGCCGCGGCTGTCCCCGAGCCAGATGACGCAGCCGTGGAACCACTGATGAAAGCGAGCGACAGACAATCTCCGCCGTTCACGGCGGCGCGGCGCCGCGTGCGATGGTCGGGTTCGGCGTGAGGACGTGCAGGCGGTTGCGGCGTGGGACTGGGGGCCGAAGCTGGCGGCGGGACATGTCTGGCGCGAGCTTGGGCTTGAGGCAACGCTCGACCGGCTTGCCCACCGCGGCCGTAGCGACACAACGAGGTTGAGCGATCGCGCCCTGGTGCTGGTCGCCAATCGGTTGATCGCACCGGGCAGCGAGCACGGGTTGGCGCGCTGGCTGGAGACTGACTTCGTGTGCGATCGCGATGGCCGCCGTTGGGTGGCGGCGTGGCGCGAGGATGGAGAGCGCCAGGCCAGCAGGACGCCGCGGGTGCGGGTCGAGATGCGACAGCTCAAGCAATGGTATCCGCGCGCATCGATCTCTCCGCCACCGAAGCCTTGACGGCGCTCAAGTCCGTCCGCGTCGTCGATATCGACCTCGGCGACGGCACCACCAAGCGCTCCGTCACCGCGGGAACCAATCGCGCCGCTATGGTGCTGCGCGCCCGCGGCATCGAGAATATCAAGCCTCCGACACCACCACGACCGGGCAAAACCGTGATGTAGTGACAAACCGCATGGCCAGCCTGAGAAAAATCAATGCGTTACGAGCGCAATAGGGAAACATGGGCTAGGCTTGGTTCGGAGCCTGCGTGACTGCTTACACCAACTATGGCGGCAGAACGTCGCGCGAAGGAATCGGCAGTCCTGTAAGGTCCATGTCGATTAAGGTGCCGAACCATTTACTCGTCAACGATCCATCATTGTCGACCCACGGGATCGGTGACAGTTGCGGCCAGTAAGATGCATATGGCTGCACTTGCGCAAGCAGCACTCTGAGCGGAAACCGTGTGAGGAAGACCTTGTTCATCCCGCCGTCCAGTCCGCTGTAGATTGGGGCGGTTGGCACGTTGTCTTCAAGCAATTGCGCGTATTCGACCTCATCGGTGCGTTGTTTCTCCAGCGCCCGCCGTGCGATTTTAGGATTCACGACAAAGGTGGGGCATTTGCCGGCGGGATTGAACATAAGAGGATTTGGCGAACTCGGGTGAGCTTGCGCATCGAATACGTAAAGGCGATTGCACACATCCACCTTGGGTTCGAGATGGGTCGCCTCGAAGTGATCGTTGCCGATCTTGAGCATCTCCCAAAAGGCCAAGTTCGGATTGGTTCGATGCCGCACCAGATTCGCCGGCGTCAGGCGGAAGGGATAGGCCTGGACCTGGAATGACGGCCGGCCAAGGAGTGAGTCGCGCGCCAGCGAATAGATCTCACCCATCTGCTCGTCGGTCATGGCATAGCAACCACTCGACGAGCAGTCGCCATGGATCATGAGAAAGCTGCCGTAGCGGTTGTTCGCTTTGTCAAAGCTGTTGGGGAAGCCCGTGTTGATCGCCAGATAGAAGTTGGAATTGGGATTCATCAACTCGGTGGTAATTGTATAGAACCCCTCTGGAGCCTGGCGGTCGCCCTCATGCAACTTCGGCCCAAGATCACCCGACCACCGACAGATTGGAAAGGTCTTGAGTAGCTCGAAGTGGCCGGTGGTGTCCTGCTTCCAGACTTCGAGCTCCGCCTCTTCCTTGAAAATGCGCACAAGGATCGGCGAATTTTTTGGCATCTTCTTTTGTCGCAGCAGCGAGAGCAACTCGGGTGGCAACTCCTTTGTTGCCCGGGCCGGCAAGGGATTGCTGCTTTCGCCAAGGCAGGTGACCGGCGTCAATGCCACGGCAAGAGCCGCCGCCAATACAAGGGCACGGACTGCGGCCGTGGCACGGATCATTGCTATACCCCCGACGACGTGAACCTTTTCCATCCCTACTCGGGTGGCTTTCGCAAGGCAATCGAAGTCAATCCTCCGGGTTATCAAGCGCAAAGGCACCGGCTGCCGTCGTGGCACCGGGAGGAGCATTCACCACCGGCAGCCGTCTCATTGAGAAGCGACAGGTTGGATCAATCATAGGCCGGGCCCGCGATCAGCGAGACAACACCGTCCAGACAGCCCATCGCCGCGGAAATGTAAAATCACGCTAAAATGGTACAATCAGCGTGCCGTGAAACCACGAAGGTCGCTTCGCGACAAGCACGAGGAGGGGTCCGATGAACAGACGCGATTTCATCCGAGCGAGCACAGCGGGACTTGCAGCCGCCACGATTCCGACCGCTGACAGCGGGTGGGCAGCGGATAACATCGTACGTGAGGCACAGCTCGGAGGCCTGCGCTCGGCGAGTCCTTCAGATCTCCAGGGCCTGGTGGGCGACGGCCGACAGCGCCGAATTCTTCTGCACGGCGGTGTCGTGCTGAGCCTCGACCCGGGGGTGGGCGACTTCGAAAAGGCCGACGTCCTGATCGACGGGAAGAGAATTGCCGAAGTCGCACCAACGGTCTCCGCAGGCGACGCCGAAATCGTCGACTGCACCGGAACAATCGTCATGCCGGGCTTCATCGCCACGCACCATCACCAGTATGAAACGTTGCAACGCAGCATGATCCCCGATGGTTTGCTCAGGGGTGAGTGGCCGCAGGAGAGCTACGGTTCGGTTGTCCAGAACATCTGGACCGCTGGCCGCATCGCAGATCCTGCGAATCCAAACAATGTCATCTGGGACCTGGGTCGTGTGCCGTACGACCCGGAGGACTGTTACATCTCGGAGCTCGTCGCATGCCTCAGCGAAATCAGCGAGGGCGTCACCACGGGAACCGATACCTCTCAGTCCTCGCACACACCCGAACACACCGACGCGATGATCAAAGGTCTGATGGATTCGGGCCGGCGAACGGTCTACGCCTACAGCCCCGGCATCGATCGCAGCAGCAACGGTATCCCGTACGAGTTTCCCGGAGCGATGAACGACAC
>DATGCX010000372.1:0-2838 GCA_035311445.1 Xanthobacteraceae bacterium
TGATGGACGAGCCGTTCTCCGCGCTCGACGCGCTCACGCGCGGCACGCTGCAAGACGAGGTGCGGCGCATCTGCCTCGAGACCGGCCAGACCGTGTTCATGATCACCCACGACGTCGACGAGGCGATCTATCTCGCCGACCGCGTGGTGCTGATGACCAACGGCCCGAACGCCGTGCTCGCCGAGATCGTCGAAAATCCGTTGCCCAAGGAGCGTCAGCGCAACGACGTTCATCGCCATCCGCTCTACTACGGCGTGCGCAACCACATCATCGACTTTCTGGTCAGCCGGAGCAGGAGTTTCGCCGAGGAAATGAAGGGCACGAACTACGACCGCCGTCGCGTCCCAGTCGTGCGGCCGGGCGCGCCGCAGGTCGCGTCTACCCGACCTGCGACACTCGATACGACGGGCCCCTCGCAAGCCTGGGGCCCGAGGCCGGTCGTCGCCGCGGAAACGGCGATGCCCGCGCCGTCACGGCCGGGCCCCGCCCAGCACCGGGCATAATCCCGGCCCAAACGCCAAGGAGACATCCATGACACGTGCCGATCTCACGGAAAAAATTCTCGACATCAAGCGCGAGAAGGGATGGAGCTGGAAACATATCCACGAAAAGATCGGCGGCACTTCACCGGTGCTGCTGGTGGGCGCGCTGCTCGGCCAGATGAAGCTGACGAAGCCGCAGGCCGCCAACGCCGCGGACCTGTTCGGCTTGTCGAAGGCGGAAGCAGCGCTGCTCAACGAGGTGCCCATGCGGGGCGCCGGCGTGCCGATGCCGCCGACCGATCCGCTGATCTACCGCTTCTATGAGCTGGTGATGGTGAACGGGCCGGCGTGGAAGGCGTTGATCGAGGAGGAATTCGGCGACGGGATCATGTCGGCGATCGATTTCGACATGCAGATCGAACGGCTGCCGAATCCGAAAGGCGACCGGGTCAAGATCACCATGTCCGGCAAGTTCCTGCCCTACAAGTATTACGGCAATTCCGGCAACGTGCCGGAGTACGGCTACAAGGAGGAGTGAGCGCTGGCGTCACGCGGCCGCTCACTGCCGTCGGCTGCCCCGTCAGTCCGGGGCACAACACCCAAGTCGGCTTTGGCCGACTTGGGTGCCATCGAGCGGTGCCATTGAGCGCCGATCTCGGGTGACGCGAGATCGGCGCCGCAGCTATTTAACCGTCCACACTCCCGCTCCTGCGTTGCCCACGACCATAAGCCGCGCGCGCCGGGAACGGTCGCTGCTCATGCTTGTCTCACACCCGCGCTTCCGCGAGGCTCGGCGCGATCGACGTAAACGTACTGCGCAGGTAGTACCACCACGTGAGCGCTATGCAGGTCACATAGAAGGCGAGGAACACCGCCAACGCCAGATGAGGACTCCCGGTCGCGGCGATCGAGGCGCCAAAGCCGCGCGGGATCAGGTAGCCGCCGCAGGCGCCGACTGCGCCGATAAATCCCAGCGCGGCGGCGCCCTCGAGACCGGCCGCCTTCACGGCGGCTGCCCGCGCGACGTCGCCCAAGCCCTTCGCCTCTCTGCGCTTCTCCTCGCGGAAGATCGCCGGAATCATTCGATAGGTCGAGCCGTTGCCGATTCCGGTCGTGACGAAAAGGATCAGAAACATCGTCAGAAATCCCGCAAAACCCTTGATGTCCACGAAGTACATGACACCAATCGTGGCGATCCCCATGGCGATGAAGTTCCAGAACGTCACGATCGCGCCGCCGATTTTGTCGGCGAGCCATCCGCCAAGCGGACGCGAGAGCGAACCCACCAGCGGTCCCAGGAAGGCAATAGCCACCGTGACCTCCGGGAATTGGGTCTTTATCAGCAGCGGAAACGCCGCCGAGTAGCCGATGAAGGATCCGAACGTTCCGATGTAAATGTAGGACATCACCCACGTGTGCTTGCGCCTGACGATGACGACTTGGTCCTTGAACGTCGAGCGTGCCGACGTGAGGTTGTTCATGAAGAGAAACGCGCCGATCACCGCGATGGTCAGCGGCAGTAGCCACATCAGCCCGGCGTTCTGAAGATAGAGGCCGCCCGCCATCGGAGTTGCCTGGTAAAGACTTACAAAGCCGAACCCCAGCAGCAGCGGCGTGAGCAACTGCACGCCGCTCACTCCGATATTTCCACCGGCTGCATTCAAGCCGAGCGCCCAGCCCTTCATGCGGTCCGGATAGAAGAAGGAAATATTGGCCATGCTCGAGGCGAAGTTGCCGCCTCCGAGGCCTGCCGTTGCCGCCACCACCAGCATCAGCCAGAACGGCGTGTCAGGCTGCGTCACAAAATACGCGAGTGCGATCGTCGGAATAAACAGCACCGCCGCACTGAAAATTGTCCAGTTGCGGCCGCCGAACGTCGTCACCGCAAACGTGTAAGGAAACCGGATGAGGGAACCGATCAGTCCGGGCAGCGCCACGAGCTGAAACAGTTGGTCCGTCGTGTAGTGAAAGCCGGCCTGCGGCAATTTGGTTGCGACGATACTCCAGAGCAGCCAGATCGAAAAACCGAGATGCTCGGCGAAAATCGACCAGATGAGATTACGTCGGGCGATGGCTTTACCTGTGGATTTCCAGAACGTCTCATCCTCCGGATTCCAGTCCGAAATCCAGGTCGGGTTCCGCTTGCTCATCAATCTGTTCCTTTCCGGTTGGGGATAGGCCCCGTAAACGCAAGACAACAAACGCCGCCCCCCGGCGCTCGAAAGCGTTTCTCCCAGGGCGGCGGCGTTGCCTGTTCAGCCCGCGACAGACGCGCGGCGCCAGCAGCGGCGACGGCGTGGCTTCGGCTTTACAAGCTTCGTGCCAACTGCGGCTTGCGGGGATAAAGTCTCAATAA
>DATGCX010000373.1:0-2584 GCA_035311445.1 Xanthobacteraceae bacterium
GGCGAAGGAGAACATTCAGGTCAATGCGGTGTTGCCGGGTTGGATCGACACGGAACTGACGCAGCAAGCCCGGCGCGAGGTGGGCGGCCTGCACGAGAACGTGATGGCGCGTACGCCCGCCGGCCGCTGGGGTGATCCGAAGGATTTCGCGGGGATTGCCGTTTTTCTGGCGAGCGCGGCCTCGGATTTCGTGACCGGCGCGGCGATCCCCGTCGATGGAGGCTTTTCCGTGCAGGGCTAGCTGGGCGCGCGGGCAAGTGTGAGTACCGCCTGTAGCCGCTCGTGACCGTTTTCGAACGCGTAACGGGACTCGACTCTCAGACGTGGGGACGCGGTAGAGAACGGCATGCAAATTGCATTGACAGCCCCGACTGGCCGCCACAGCATCTGCGAAAACTTGGTTGGTCGGCTATTCCCGGAAGGCAACACCCATGAACCCCAGCATGAAGCCGCAAAGCGTGACCCGCCGTTTCTTCAGCCTGGGCTGCGGGGCAGGCATCTGCGTATTGGCAGTGCCGACCACAGGCAATGCAGCCTTCAAGAAGGTTCCGACCTCAACCGGGATCGACGCCCTGTTCGCGCCGTTCGTGGTCGCGGCCGAGCGCAAGATTTTCGAAAAATACGACCTGGAAACGAGCTTCAAGCCCTTCGATGACGGAAATGTCGCGCTCGATGCTCTCCTCACGGGCAGCTCGGATATCGGTGCGACCACCGAGCTGGGGGGCCTCTCCCGCTGGGACAAGGGGGGCAAGCTCTACGTCACCTCGTACTCGTCGACGAGTCGGCAGCAGATCGGCGCAGCCGCGCGCGACGAGATCAAGAAGCCGGAAGATTTGATCGGACGCACCGTCGGCTATCCGCGCGCGAGCGGGGGCCATCTCTACTTCATAAACTACATCAAAAAATACAAGCTGCCCGCGGACCAGATCAAAGTGAAGACGATGCAGGCGCCCGAGATGGTGGCGGCGCTCGAACGGCGGGATATCGACGCGTTCTTTCTGTGGGAGCCTTGGCTCACCAAGGCGACGCAGTTGGTCCAGGGCGCGCACATACTCGCGCGTTCCGGCGACGACAACGTCTACGTTCTCACGTCCTACAACTACTACTCCCAAGGGCTCATCGATGATCCGCCGCGTGCCGTGGCCGCGACCAAGGCTCTCGTGGAGGCGACGGACTTCTGTGCCACCAATCTCGAGGAGGCGGCTCGAATCACGGGGAAGGCGTTTCGCATCCCTGAAGCGGACATGAAGCTTTATATGAGCCGCATGGTCTACCGCACCGAGATGCCCAAGGACGTGGTGCTGGGGAATTTCACCAATGCGGCGGAGCTTGCCCTGGCGGAGGGGATCATCAAGAAGATGCCGGAGTGGAACGATTTCATTCGTCCCCAGATCATGAAAACGGCCGCCCCGGATCGCACCAGCGGTTGGTAGCGCCGGCTTTCAGCCGGTGCGCCACCGCAAAGGAAGGCCCGGTGTGAGCGCGGAGTTCCTGGTCGCTTGCGACGTAGGCTATCAGTATCCCACCCGGCGGGGCATCCAATCGCTGCCGGTTCTGTCGCGCTTGAACCTCGGCCTCGTGGAGGGCGAGTTCTTCTGTCTCCTGGGACCGAGCGGCTGCGGAAAGACGACTGTGCTCAACCTCATGGCGGGCTTCCTGCAGCCCACCGCGGGCGTGCTGACCCTTGCCGGACGGCCGATCGAGCGGCCTGGGGCGGACCGCACCGTGGTCTTTCAAGGCGATGATTCGCTCTTTACTTGGCTGCGCACCATCGACAACGTGGCTTTCGGCCTGCGCATGCGCGGCGTCCCCAAGCACAAGCGCCATGCCGTCGCCCGCGAATATCTGCATCTCGTGCACCTCGATGGGCAGGAGAGCAAGTATCCGGGCGAGCTCTCGGGCGGCATGAAGCAGCGCGTGCAGATCGCGCGCGTGCTTGCGACCGATCCGAAAATCCTGCTGATGGACGAGCCGTTCGGCGCCCTCGACGCGCAGACCCGCGGACGGCTCCAGGATGAGCTCGTGGAGATCTGGCGCAAGACCGGCAAAACCATCGTGTTCATTACCCATGACATTGCCGAAGCCGTGCTGCTCGCAGACCGCGTCGGCGTCATGACCAGCGGACCGGGCGCGCAGGTCGGCGCGATCGTGCCGGTAGACCTCCCAAGACCGCGCCGGCGCGGCAGTCCCGGGTTCGGCGAGATGTGGGAGCACATCAATACGATAATCGAGAGCGAACAGGCGGACGTGTCATGACCGAGGTAAGACCTCTGCGGCAGCACCTTGCACCGGCAGCGCTAGGGTGGCTGCGCTTCCTAGACCTTGCGGGCAAGATCAAAGGCGAACACCTCATCTACATCGCCTCCATCGTCGGCATGATCGTGCTGTGGCATGTCGTTGCGAAGAGCTTCTTCAAGCCACAGTTCTTTCCCGGGCCGCTGTTGGTGCTCGCAACCGGAGAGGAGATGATTGCGAGCGGTGAGCTGTTCGAGCACATCGGCATCAGTCTGCAACGCATCCTGACGGGTTTTCTGATCGGCAGCGCCATCGCCGCGCCTGCCGGCCTCATCATGGGTTCCGTTCC
>DATGCX010000374.1:0-33035 GCA_035311445.1 Xanthobacteraceae bacterium
ACAGCAACGTACATGCGTAGCTTGAATCAAACCGAATTCAGCGAGTCAAGGGCTATTTGAAAAATGTTATGACTACATAATTAGCCCGCCCCCAATAAAAACAACCGCTTAGCTCAAAGCTGGGGAAAGTTCGGACTAGCGTAAGCGAGAGACCCCTCGGCTCTGCCGGGGTGGCAGTAGTAGTTTGACATTGCAGGGCGTCCACCGACGAGGCTTCCAATCGTGAGCCGCCAAGCACACGAAAAGGAAACTTCATCGATGGACGAGCTTGCGCAATCGTTCGATCATTGTTCAAGGCTGCCAAGGCCACGTTCGCCTTGAAGGCCGCTGTAGGGTTCCGGCGGCTCGTCTCGTCATCGTCGCTCCTGATTCGCAGGCAAAATGTGGCCTGCCGTCAGGCCGACATTCCACTTAGCGCACTGTTCAACATTCCGGAGCCACGTCAGTTTTTAGCGGCACCGTGCAGTAGCCACCAAAAGGGCGTCGCCACTTGCGAGCCGTGACCTGCCCATGCCTCCGGCCGCGCCTGCCGTTTGACGCATCGGCGAGGTGCCAGCGCGGGCTACGCGCCGCCCAGCATCGAGGCGACCGCGGACTAACTGTCCTTTTGCCCGCTTTTGTGGTCTTGGTGGCTACGGTGCGCTGCCTTGTGGTCACGCCGCCGACCGACATGATCGGCCAATTTCATGAAATCGCAGGCGACGGCAACCATTGCGGCGCGCTCCTGCGGATCGCTCATCTTCTCTGCGGCTTCCAAACAGGCCAGCGCCTTCTTTCGATAGGTTTCCCGTTTCGGCATCGACACCCTCTCCCACGACACTAAAACGCGAGTATGGGCACGAAGTTCCGGGATGCCGTTGCGAGTTCCGGCGCCCGCACCCCTGAGTTCCGGCCGCTGGCGTCGGGCACAAGTGCACAACCGGCGCGGTGAGAGCGCGGGCGTTTTCCGGCGTGGGACTCCGGCCGCCGGAGTACAACGGGGCGAATGATGGCGGCCGGAGTCACGTGCGGGCCGCATGTGAGGGATCAACCGCACGCAAGAAGGCCAACGCTTGCCCCTGTGTCCGGTTCCCGACAACTGCTCAACTGTCTTGTGGTACGTCTTGGTCGCCGCGGTGCGCGGTATCCTGCTCAAGCCGGGCGACGTGACGGGCCAACCTGAGGCATCGGAGAGAACCGCCGTTGCCGATCAACGGCTTTCTGGTGCCGTCCGATAAGCGCACTGATCGCGGCAATTATCGGTGCGATCTCGTCAGGAACATTTCCGAGAGGGATAGGGTCTTTAGCATCGATGCTCCGGTGGGCCAATGTATTGGCGAAGCCAGCAAGCCGGCCCAGCAATCGATCCGTCGCCCAGACAACCCTGGGGACTATCTTGGCACAGCGCGGCGTACTGGAGGAAAGTTGCGGTGCTATCAATGAGCCGTTCGAATTGATCCCACCTTTACGCACGCGCTCAATAATCTCGCCCTGACCCCCGATCGCATGGGTAAGCTTGAGGCTGCTGAGGAGCGGCACAGGCAGGTCCTGAGTCTCGAACCCGACAGCGCAGATATCCAGCTAAATCTCGTGGCCCTGCTGGGAGAACTCGGAGGACATCGGGAAGCGCTTCAGATCGCTCGGCGGGTTTGTGATCGCTATCCCAATATGATGAGCGCACAGGCGCTTGTTGCGCAGTTCAGACGTTCGCAACTCAGCGCATAGGTATATATCGCGAGTCGATTACGTCGGAATCACGTCCTTTTAGACCGAGATGGCTGCCGACTTCCTGTAGCGCCCAGGAGTTCGTCAGGCGATGCAGGATAAGATTACAAAGCGCGCTGTCGACAAGCACATCGCACGCTTTATCCTGGCTGGGCTCTATACTATAGGACTCGGCATTCCACGATTTACGGTACCGCACTCCAGCCCACGATCGGTCGTGGACGAAAATCTCTTTAGCCAGAATGGCTCCGGAAGACGGCTCTTGGCTCGTCACCGCAGTGTGGCGATTTTCTCGCGAGGCTATTCGGAATTGTTCCCAGCGGTCGAGGTCCAATGATGATAAGCGCACTCAAACTGTTCGCGATCCAGGCTGGCGATCACCGCCAACGCGCCGGCTGCGGAATTAGCTAATCGTCAGGGTGGGCCAGCCCATCAGCATCCATCCAAAAGAGTCCCCGCAATTAGGCCGATACCTCCGCGTTGATCCTTTCGCCTCCGCTGCGCGGCGCCCCGGTTCTGGCGCCGACCGAGGCGATCGAATAGGATGAAAGTCCAACAAATCCAAAACCGGGAGGTCGCGATGCGCTCAGCAGCCCTGGCCGTGTTGTTCATCATTGTCGTACTATTTGGAGAAGGCCGAACTGCGCCGGCGCAGTCGGTAGGCCCGTACTGGTATCCGTGGTGCGCGATATATTACCGGCTTGGTAGCAACGGAACGCCGTCATGCTACTTTGACACCCGTCAACAGTGCATGGAAACAATTTCGGGCATTGGCGGGCGCTGCGTTGGAAACCACGTTCCGCCGCCGCCCCGGGCCGAAGTCACAAACGTGCACAAGCGCAAGAGCACCCATTCACATGCAGCCTTATAAATGCGTGTAGAGCCCGGAAAGGGTGCTGCGACCCATTCAACTTCTCGCGCGCTGTCACCACGGTGCCATAGGACCGCTCGCGCCGCGCGACGGTGGCAGCGACGGGAGGCCGCCCTCGCCTTCGGTGCGAGCTCGCCGGGGCATCGCGCCCTTTTTAATCGCGCGACCGCAGACGTGGGGCAGGGGCTCGGCGGTTGGCCCGAAATCCACTAAGCTTTGACTACGAAGGAGCTCTCGACGATGCAAAAGAACTCGAAGTGGATGCTGGCGGCCGCGGCGGGCGCCATGGTGATGTTCGTGATCCAGCCCCTCCGGGCGGAAGTGATGGAGAAGACGAAGAAAGTGGGCGATACGATCGTTCATTACAAGATCGTCCTTCCCAATGGCTTTGATCCAGAGAAGGTCTATCCGGCCATTCTGGCTCTGGGTGGCGGGCCGCAGACGATGAACACCGTGGACAATATTCTGAGCCGCAACTTCCGTGCCGAAGCCGAAAGGCGTGGCTATATCGTGGTGGCTCCTGCGGCGCCAGACGGTCAGCTGTTCTTTCAGGAGGGAGACCGCATCTTCCCGGAGTTTCTAGAAACGATTGCGGCGGACTACAAAATCCGCGGCAACAAGTTCCACATCGCGGGGCCTTCGAACGGAGGAATCGCAGCATTTCATGTCGCGGCGGCCAATCCGCAATACTTTCTATCTGTTACGGCTTTCCCCGGCTACATGTGGAAACCCACCGCGGCAAGGCTTGAGGCAATCTCGAACATGTGCGTTTTCATGTACGTCGGCGAACAGGACCCGTACTTGTGGCACGGGGAGATGAAGCGGGAGGCCGAAGTGCTCCGTTCCAGAGGTACGGTCGCACATTATAGCGTCGAGAAAGATCAGCCGCACCGGTTGGAGACCCTGGCCGGCGCCAATGCCGGGCGTTTGTTCGATGGATTTGAAGAAACCGAGAAAGGCTGCCGCAACTAATGGCGGCAGCCCGTTCGATCTGGACATTCAGCCCTTCTGTCGGTTTTACATTGGTACCATCACAGTGCGCGACTACACGACTTTAGACCGATTCAATGAGACCGATCATATGCGCAGCGCGGTCATTCCGGGGGCGCCACCGAAGGTGGCGAGCCCGGAATCCATAATCCTCGGCCAGTACTTATGGATCCGCGTTCGCCGCTTCGTGGCGCGCCGGAATGATACTGCACATGATGCATAGTGCAGCCTCCCGTGATTTCCGCGATCCCAACTAGCGGTCAGCCGAGTGGCAACGGTATAAACTGTGCAGTATCTCCCGATTTAATTCGGATCAACACGGAGCGTTTCCCGGCATCCTTGGCATTGGCTACGAGCCTATAGACGTCGTCCGGTGACTCGACGGCCTGATTGGCAACATCGAGAATAATGTCGCCTGGGTCGATTCCATGTCCCGCCGCAAGCCCAACCGGATCGATCCCAACAACCACGGCTCCGCGGCCCTCGTTCTGGCCTGCATTACCACTCACCGGGGCGAGTTGCAGCCCCAGCTGCTGATCGCGTCGATCTCCTGCTGCGTCGCCCCCGTTCGGCTGCGGCTGGCGTACCGGCGGCGCCGGCGCCTGGCCGACTGTAGCTGTGGTCAGCTGCGCTCGACCATCCTGAACGACACCAAGTACGACAACGGCGCCGGGCGGAGTAGCGTCCAGCATTCTGTTGAATTCATGCGAATCCCTTACGGGCTCCCCGTTCATCGAATTCACGATGTCGCCGGGTTTCAGGCCCGCCGCAGCTGCCGGACCGGCCGCCTTCACGTCGGCAATAAGTATTCCGCCTGCCTTGGCATATTCCAGCGTATCGGCAATCTCCTCCGAAACTGATTGGAATTGCATACCCATCCAGCCGCGCGTTACCACTCCCTTTTCCTTAAGTTGCCGGACCACGGATTTGGCCTTTTCCGACGGAATCGCAAAGCCGATGCCAACCGATCCGCCTGTTGGCGAAAAGATGATCGAGTTAACGCCAATCACGTGACCGGCAACGTCGAAGGTTGGCCCGCCGGAGTTACCCCTGTTTACCGGAGCATCGATTTGAATAAGGTCCTCATATGTGGGGTTTGACACATCACGACCTTGAGCGGACACGATTCCGGCCGTAACTGTGCCGCCGAGTCCGAAAGGATTTCCGATCGCGATCACACGGTCGCCGACGTTCGGCGGACTATCGGCAAAATTTGCGTGAATGAAGTCGTCACGACCGTCGACCTTAAGGAGTGCGAGGTCACTCGTGGGATCCGTGCCGACTACCTTTGCTTTGTACGACTTGCCGCTATCGATTCGAACTTCAACGATCTTGTTCCCGCTCACGACATGGTCGTTGGTGACGACGTAGCCGTCGGCCGAGATAAAAAAACCTGACCCTTGCGAACTGCCGAACCGCGGCCGACGTCCATCAGGCATTCCATGCGGGAACCGCTGCATGTCGCCACCGGGCGGAAGCGTCGCTTCCGCGCGAGCCGCGACGGCGACGACTGCAGGCTTGACGGCTCGAGCCAGCTCGGCAAAGCCGGTAAGGGCGGAGTCCGCAGCGCCCGTTTTATCCGACTGCGCCTTGTCCGATGAAGTTGCCTCAATAAGAACAGGGAGAGATTTGGCCGATTGATCCTTATCGAAAGACGACTGTGTGCTGGCCAGCAGGAGTGCGATTGCGGCCGTCGCGCCGCATACAATCAGCGCGGCGGAAATGTTACGGCTGACACTCCGTTTCAGGTGCCATTCCCACATCATGATCTCCATGCGGACATGAGCCGCAGTTAGCTTCCTGTCACCCTCCCGTGGTTTGATTGGTCGCTGGCTAGCCCGAAAAAAAAAGGGCGCGCCTCTGTCGGCCGACGCTCGCCCGGACTATCGCTCTCGACTCTCGTTTGCGAGGCGGATTCCAACTTGGTGTCGAAACGCCTCGTTACTGAAACGCAAGCTCGATCCTTGCAGTTCCGTTGCGCCGCGACGCGTAACGTTAAGTTGAGCGAGGTCGCGTATCGTCAAGTTGAGGGATCGGATGCCCGAATTTCTGCTCTCTATCGAAAACGAAGCCCCTCGCAAACTTGCGGGTCAATGAACTAACCGCATGGGCTCGGCGATACGAGGGTACAGGAACTTGCTATGTCCCGAAGACGACTCTCACTCGCTGCACTTGGACTTACTTGCCGCGGCTCGACGCAACGCGTGCTCACGCTTTCTGCCAGAGCTGCCGCAGCGGACCGTCGCCCGTAAAACCGGATCCTTGGTGGGCGCGGCGACATTAGCGATGAAAGCTAGCGCGCGCTCTTTCGCCGTGCCGCGATATTCGTCATATATGCCGCCGGGTGGATAGGCGCCCATAACCAGCAGGCCCTGCGAGTTTGAAGCCGTCGGGCGGCGCGCCGTTGTGGCGCAATTCGAAGGTGGGACGATTACATCGAACGCTGGTGCACTGCTATTGGGGAAAGTGAACCGTGGCCCAGGGCTGACCCGACGATTTGCGCAGCGCTTCATCGATCGGCGTGACCCGCGCTACGACGAGCACAGTGTGGAGACGCTGGTCCGACAGCGTGTTTCCGGTTGGTGCTCGGCTACGAGGACCTGCGTTCGGCTACGAGGACCTCAAGTGAATCACTGTGACAACAACACAAGCTTGCAGCGATAATATCTTTCACCCACTTATATCCATCTGATTATCTTCAGCGGGGCCGATGCGGAATGGAAAACGCTTGAGTATCCACAACGAGGCACCATTAAGCTCCCGTCCCCACCACGGACCATCACGATATGTCTCAGACCCAGTTTCCCCTCGTGAAGGCCTTGTTCTTCGATGTGTTCGGGACGCTTGTCGATTGGCGTACCAGCATTGCGCGCGAGGCGAAGGCGGTGCTGGAGCCGCTCGGACACAAGACCGACTGGTCGGGCTTCGCGGATGCCTGGCGCGACGAATATCAGCCCAGCATGGAGGAGGTGCGGGCTGGGCGCATTCCATTTTCCAAGCTCGACGTGCTGCATCGGCGCAATCTCGATCGCATTTTGTCGCGGCTCGGGTTCACCGGCTTGTCGGAGGAGGTGACAGTTCATCTCAACCGCGCCTGGCATCGGCTGGACGCCTGGGCGGATGTGGCGCCCGGGCTGCACCAGCTCAAGCACAAATTTCTGCTGGCACCGCTTTCCAACGGCAATATTTCGCTGATGGTGGGTCTTGCTCGCCGTAACGGCTTTCCCTGGGACGCGATCCTCGGCGCTGAAATCGCCGGCGATTACAAGCCGAAGCCGCAGGTCTATCTTGCGGCGGCCGAGGCCCTCGATCTTGCGCCGGCCGCCTGCATGATGGTGGCGGCGCATACCAACGACCTCAGTCACGCGGCCGCTTGTGGTCTTCGCACGGCGCATATCGCGCGGCCGAACGAGCACGGCCCCGGCAGGGGCGAGGCGGCGCCGTCGGCGCCGGTCGATATCGCGGCCGGAAACCTCATGGAGCTTGCGGACCGGCTTGCGTAGTAGGGGTAATGGTCAAGCGCAGGCAATCGGACTTCATGCGATGGGGTCCGATAGCGAAAGGAACCGGCTTCACGGCGTAGGATTGAAGCCCCGCAGGCAGGATTGAAGCCAGGGAAGAAGAGATCTCATCCGCTCACGCTTTGCGGGAGAAGCTTGCCAGCAATACCGCCATGATGCCGGTGAGAAAGATGCCGTCGAACGTTCCGGCGCCGCCGATCGAGGCAACTGGTGCGCCAAGGCCCTGCACGGCTCCGAGATTGAGCAGGTCGGCGCCGATCAGCGTGCCGAGGCTGCCACCCACGTAGGCGAGCGCGGCGGCATGCTGACGGGCGATCAACACCGCCACGATCGCGGTCGCAACCGGTGGCACAAAGACCGGCACCGCGATGCCGACACCCTGCACCGGATATGCCAGCATATGCACGATCGCCGCCACAATAGCAGTTGTCACAATCCCGCGGATCCACAGATCGTTCTTGGCCAGTAGATAGAATGACAACAGCGTCGGGATCACGGCGCCGCCGATATTCACCGCAACGACGGTACCGGGCCATGCGACCACCACCGGCACCACGTAGCGCATGCCGAAGAAGAAGACCTCACGCCCGGACTGCACCTCCTGTTCAGGAAATTCCCAGACCGGAACGTTGATGTAGCTGCCGATCAGCGAACCAAGTAGCAGCAGGAAGGCAGTGCCCGAACTGACTCCAAGGCGCGAATAGGCGTAGCGCAGCACATTGATCTGGATGAGAACGATCACAATGAGAAGTATGCCCCCGAGGATGAGATAGAACGGCGCAGCAAGGGGGAGATAGTTCATCTGGCCCATGGGTGATTACCGGCGCGTCAGGTAGGCGAAGGCGTTTGCCATGGCGCTGCTTAGGTCTCGGCAGCGTGTCGTGCCATGTCCATCGCCGACGCTGTGGTGGGCACGGCCAAGTAGCAAAATAGCCCAAATTGAGCGCAGCGAAATCCGGGATTGGTGGCGCCGCAAGCCGTGTGATCCCCCGAATTTCACTTCGTTCAATCCGGGCTACGGACTGCCAGCGGACGTCGCCAACTGCCCGGATTGCGAGGCGAATTCTGGCACGCGGGCCGCCTCAGCGCGCGTGCCCCAGATTTCACCTCTTCAATCCGGACTACTATCGATTACTACCGCAGCCCGGCGTTGATCTTGTCCAGCACCGCCGAGCCTGGGCACAAGTCTTTTTCCGAGAGCGCATTGAGCGGCGTCTCGGTTGTGTTGAGGTGATGGTGAAGGTCCTCCGGTTCCCGGTCGAGGTAGAGGACGCCCGTCACCACTTGGCCCTTGGCGGCGTGCTGCTGGACAAAGTTCATCGCTGCCAGTCGGTCATACACGTCGTAGTCGGCGTCGATCTTACGCAGCACCAGCATGGTGCCGTCATGCTGCTCAACCGTCTGCACGGTGCCGGGCGCGTAGTCCACCTCTATCGGGTCGCGGCCGGTGATGAAATCGAGCCGGTTCACGGCCTCGTTGTGCTCGCGCACATAATCGTAGCTCTTGGTCGATCCGGAATGATTGTTGAACGCCACGCAGGGGCTGACGACGTCGATGAAGGCCGCGCCCTGGTGCTCGATGGCGGCCTTGATGATCGGCACGAGCTGGCTCTTGTCGCCCGAGAACGAGCGCGCCACGAAGGAAGCGCCCAATTGCAGCGCCATTGAAATCATGTCGATTGGGCTATCGGCGTTGATGATGCCTTTCTTCGACTTGGAGCCGCGGTCGGCGGTTGCAGAGAACTGGCCTTTGGTGAGGCCGTAGACACCGTTGTTCTCCACGATATAGACCATGTTCACGCCGCGGCGGATGGCGTGCACGAATTGGCCGACGCCGATCGAAGCCGAATCGCCGTCCCCCGAAACGCCGAGATAGATGAGGTCCCGATTGGCCAGATTCGCGCCGGTCAGCACGGACGGCATGCGACCATGCACCGAGTTGAAGCCGTGGGAATTGCCGAGGAAGTAATCCGGCGTCTTCGAGGAGCAGCCGATGCCGGAGATTTTTGCCACCCGGTGGGGCGCAATGGACAATTCAAAACATGCCTCGATAATCGCCGCCGTGATCGAGTCATGACCACAACCCGCGCACAGTGTCGAGATCTTGCCTTCGTAATCGCGATGCGTATAGCCGAGCCGGTTTTTGGGCAGCGCGGGATGATGGAATTTCGGTTTTGCCAGATAGGTCATGATCGTATTTCTGAGTGCAAGAAGTTGAATTTTTTACTGTTTTTGTCCTGTTCCCGTTGCCTCGACAGGCGCAGGTTCGTCTTTCCGCCAGACCGATAGCACATCACATCGCAATGCTCCAGGCGTTGCACTGACAAGTCCCCGGACCGATAGGGGTTTCACGCGCAATTCAGGGAACATCCCTGTCCATGCAGTTGGGGCATGGAATTGCGGGTCGGCTAAAGAGGCTCCTAAAAGTTAAGCTGGTCGGTAGCTTCGGGCCGGATGTCCTTCGCGTCTGCCGGGCGCGGATAGGTCAGCTGGTCGAGGTTGTGGCCTGAGGCGGCGGCATCGAACGCAATCCGCTCCTGGGTTACCTGAACCGCAAGATTGGCTATGCCAAGGCCAATCGCTCCCGCCATGGCAATGGCAAAAAGCGCGTCTCCAAGCTCATCCAAAAATTCGGTCCGCATCGCCGGCTCCTCCGTAGGAAAAACATGGATACCAAACGACTGGTGCAACCTGTTATCACGTTCCGAATTGATGTTCCTTGACTTGGCTCAATCGGATCGAGTCTGCACTGGGATCGCCATTTGCATCGACCTGACGCCAAACCAGAACCTGTCGCGCCCGCAGCGCGCCTATTTTGACGACGTTTGCGGCTGACGCTCCGCCACTATTGCCCGAACGGTCATCTCCTTTCCTTCGCGCAATATAGTAAGCTCGGCGGTTTCGCCGATCCTGAGAAGCGCAATCCTGGTCCGCAGAAAAGGCGCGTTTCGCACCGCCTCCGCGCCGAGCATGCTGACGACGTCACCGGATTTCAAGCCGGCGCGGTCTCCTGCCGATCCAGGATTGACCCTCGTGATGACAGCTCCCGGCTGCGGACCGGTCAGCTTCATGTCGCGAATGACGGCAGGCGTCGGATCTTCAATCGTAATGCCAAGCGTGCCGCGACGGATGTCGCCGAATTTCAGTATCTGGTTCGCAATTGTTCGCGACATGTTGATGGGAATCGCAAATCCCACGCCAGGGTTCGAATTGGTGGAGCCAATAAAGGCGGCGTTGATGCCAACAAGATTGCCCTTGATATCGACGAGCGCACCACCAGAATTTCCCGGATAAACCGCCGCATCGGTCTGGATAAAATTTTCGTGCTGCTCGAGCCCAATATTGGTTCGGTGCAGTCCACCGACGATTCCGGAGGTCACGGACTGCTCCATGTTCATCGGATAGCCGATGGCGAGTACGATATCGCCGACTTGGAGTTGACTGGAATCTCCGAACGGAATGGACGGCAGATTGTCGGCCTGCACCTTGATCATGGCCACATCGAAGTCAGGGTCAGAGCCGAGACGCTTCGCTTTCAGAATGCGACCATCGGTGAACATTACGGTTATCTCGTCCGCATGGTCGATGACATGATGGTTGGTGATGATCAAACCCTGGCTGGCGTCATAGACCACGCCCGACCCCACTTCATGAATTTGTCGCGTCTCCCGCCTTCTGCTATTTGTCGTGGTCGTCACGCGGCCCCTGATCTCAATTTTGACGACGGCCGGAGTGATCTTTTTGAGAATTGGGGCGAGCGTAGGCAGCGGCGCCGGCGTGGCGGCCGGAGCAGTGACACCGTCAGCTGCCATGCCCTGCGTAAATACGACAAAGCTCAGCGCGATCGCCCCACCTATCCGCTTCATGACCTCATGGCTCGCTTGGTTGAGACGAATTGGCGCGCAAGTCTATCCCAGACAACCAAACAATTTGCTGTCATGTGGGCGCAATCAAGAAAAACCGCAAGGCCTCCTCATTCGATCACCTCGGCAGCCCGGGCGACCAGATCGCGCGAAATGTCGAGTCCGATTGCACGCGCTGCCTTGAGATTCACGACCAGATCGAACCTGGTGAGAAACTCAACGGGCAGTTCGCTCGGCTTTGCACCGCGCAGGATGCGATCGACATAAATTGCCGCGTTATGGAATAGATCAGCGCTGTTGGGCCCGTAAGCCATGAGGCCGCCCTCGGCTGCGAAGCCTCTCGTTGGATAGATCGCAGGCATTCGATGCCGTGTCGCCAACCGGAAGATCAGCTGAACGTTGGCAAAGCTGGGGCTGGGCGGCACGATCAACAAGCCTCCATTCGGCTCAGCCGCGAATGTGCTGATCGCCTGTTCGATCTCGTCAGCGTTGCGAACCGGAGTTCTGACCGCCTTTACATCATACGCCGCAGCGGACGCCTCTATCGCGGCGATGTAACTTCGGCTGTCGAATTCGGGATTGAAGATAAGTGCAATCCTGGTAACGCGAGGAGCGGCTTCCCGCAGCAACTCGAGCCACCTGGTTCCGATCGTCAGGTATAAGTTGGTAATGCCGGTGGCGTTGCCCTCCGGGTGTGCGAGGTTGCCGATGACGGCGTAGCCAATTTCGTTGGTGGCCTCGACGAAGACGATTGGAATTGTCGGCGTCAGCTTTTGCACCGCATTTGTTGCCGGTGTGGCTCCGGTGACGATGACGTCGGGTGCCAGCCGTACCAGTTCGTCGGCATAAGAACGCAGCCGGGCTGCATCGGCGGCACCAAAGCGGTAATCGATCTGCAGGTTGCTGCCTTCCATCCAGCCAGCGGCTTCAAGACCCTCCCGCAATGCCGTTAACCGCGTCTGACTGACCGGGTCGTCCTCCGCCGAGAACAGCAGAACACCAACCCGCCGGATGTATTCCTGCGCTTGTGCCGCGCGCCAGAACGCCGCCGTGCTGCCGAGCACGACAATGAATTCGCGCCGTCCAATCATGCATAAACCTCCACCTGATCGGCGGAAGGGCAACCTGCTCAAACGCCGCGTTCAGCTGCGTGCCGATTGCTGCGGTCTGGCCGATCGGCTCGAGTGCGTTCCGATCAAATTGTAGCGGCGCGTGAGGGCCTTTCCGCAAGTCCAAGCCGGTGGAGCGCCACCTCACCCGGACCCTCTCCCCGCAAGCGGGGAGAGGGAGAAGCCACCTGCGCCTCCACGCGACGATCCTACTTCATCAAATTGCGCCTCAGTTCATCGCCAGGGCCTGGGCGATGTCGGCTTGCTTGGCGGTTGTCCCGTGGCCACCGGCGATTGTTGCGCCGGTGATGTTGTGCTTTCTCAGAGCCTCGCCCACGGCGGCCGTCTGAGGAGTGCGAGCGATCGGACCGCGCGGCGAAATCAGGTCCGTGACCCACAGGATATTGTCCTTGACCACGTGGATGAGGAGATAGCCTTCCACGTGCGGATTCTGAATGTTGTAGAGGTTGATCTCGGCCGTGTCGTCCTTCAGCGACAGCGTGTCCTTCACCTCCTGCACGTTCGCGGGCTTCATGGCCTTCTGCTGGGCATCCGGCTCCAATGTATGCGGGGCCTTTATGACCTGCTCGAAATAGGCCTTGTCGGGGGCGGGTACGATGACGGTCGCACCTTCGGCCGCGAACGCCCGCATGCCGCCGGTATGGTCCATGTGGTGGTGCGTCAGCACGAGATACTTGATCGGCTTGCCCGGATATTTGGCTTTGGCCGCATCGATGACCCACTTCGACTGGCCTTCATCAGTCGGCGCATCGAACACCGCGAGGCCGTCCTTCATGTTGACGATCAGGTTGTTGGCGCCGCCGCCCTGAACCATCTGGACGTTGGGCGCAAGCTCGACCAGCTTGAAGCTGCCGCCCGGCGGGAAATAGATCGCGTCACTGTCGGTGAAGCGGCCGAGGAAAATGCGCCGGATCACCCACTGGTAGGGCACGTTGCCGGTCGCTGCAGGTTTCGCCGCCGCCTTGACGGCATCTGGGATCGCGAAGGTCGCCGGCGCGATCGGCGTGTTAGTCGTGATCTCTTTGTAAGTGATCCGCTGCACCTCCATGGTGCCGAGCCGGTAGGACCGCGTGTACGCCATCTTGACGCCGCCGACGGCCTTCCAATCACTTAGCACCACGTCGTAGTTCGAATCGCCCCAGATATTGTCTTCGTCGCGCGTTCGCACGGCAGCCGGCAGCTTGGTGCTGCGATCGAACATGATGATGTACTTGACTTGACCCTGTGTAAACGCGACCGCCGGCAAGGCCTGATCGCCGAGCTTTTGGTCTTCAATGGACGAAACGCTCTGCGGCGAGTCGAGGGCGCGCAGTAGGAGGAACGGCGAGCCGCGGAGGCGTTCGCGCAGATTCGCCGCCAGCCGGATGCCCGACATCGGCTTGGCTTCGCCCTTCTCATCGATTACGGCGCCGTAGGTCGGGTAGGCAATTTCGCTGTATTTCAGCCGCTCGGCCGCGGGGTACTTCATGTCACGGTCCCAATCTGCGCGGACACCGATCGCGTTCGTGAGGTCAGCTTGTACAGTGACCGTGGAATCGCCGAGAAAACGAGATTCGCCGTTGACGCTAATAGATTGGCCGGGCTCCCAATGTTTGGCGTCGGCCTTGTAGGTGAGAGTTTTGATGGCGCGCAGCGCATCGGCGCCGCCCTGCGCCTCGATGCCCTGCTTGATCAGATCGAGCGGACTCGATTGGGCGAATGCCGGTCGCTGCCCCTGGCTCAATGCCACCAGCAGCGCAGCGGAAATCATCAACGCATATTTCATACGGATCCTCCCTTCACGGTTACAAGGATGCATCATTGACCGACCAGCTTGATCGGCGCACGCCCCTGTAAAGCCAGATTAGCATGACAAAATCGTAAACGGTACGGCTTAAGAAGCGATCTGGCGATCTCCTCGGTCGGCACCAAGCTGGGCCGCTTGTCTCGCTTGTTGATCTTCACTTCATGCGGGCTTTCACCGGGTCTTTCACATTCTCGAACTTTTCGATCTCGACATTGCGCAACTGGCCGTTCACCCTTTCGACGCGGCGAATGTAGATCGTCTGGATCACGTCACGCGTCTCCGGATCGATCGATACTGGCCCGCGCGGGCTCTCCCATTTCATCCCCTTGGCGGCGGCGATCAGGCCCTCGCCGCCGGTCTTGCCGCCGTTCTTCTTGAGCGCCTCGTAAATGAGATGCATGCCGTCGTAGCCGCCGACCGAGAAGAAATCGGGATTGCGCTTGAACTCGGCGTTGTATGCTTTGACGAAATCGGCATTGGTCGGGGATTGGTGATTGTAGTCGTAGTGGAGCGCCGTGATGATGCCGACCGCTCCATCGCCCATGCCTGCCAGGGCCGACTCATCGGTAATTTCGCCTTGGCCCATGACCTTGATCTCCTTCGGGTCGATACCGCGTCCGATCAAGGCCTTTGCCAAGGCCGGCGGCTGTGAGCCGCCCGGAATGAATACGAAGATTCCTTCAGGGTTTTGATCCTTGACGCGCTGAACGAAGGCAGAAAAATCGACAGTGGTCACCGGCATGCGGACCGCGCCAATGATTTCCCCGCCGGCTGCCTTGAATGCGCCCTGGAACGACGCTTCGGCGTCGTGGCCCGGGGCATAGTCCGAAACCATGGTGTAGACTTTGCGAATTCCGTTCCGGAACGCCCAGCTTCCGAGCTGTTCGCAGTTTTGCGGCAAGGTCAGCGACACTCGGGCCATATAGGGCGACCTGGTGGTGATGATCGAGGTCGCCGCATTCATCACCACCATGAATTTCTTCGCCTCCGCCGAGAGGTCGGCCACCGCCAGCGCCTCTGGGGTGAGCACGAAGCCGGCGAGAATATCGACGTTGTCGCGCACGATAAGCTCCTGCGCCAGGCGCTTGGCGACATCGGGCGCTCCGCCGGTATCGCGGCGGATGATCTCGACCTTTCTGCCGGCCACGACGTCGCCGTGCTGCTTCACGTAGAGCTTGATGCCGTTGTCCATCTGCGCCGCCGGATCGGTGAATTGACCCGAATAGGTCATGATCAGACCGATCTTGACGGGCTGCTGCGCATGGGCCGGCACGAGGGCGCACAGGGAAACTAGCCCGCACAAACCTGCAATTGCCCTTCGCGTGATCTGCATGGCGTTTCCTCGTTTGGTTGGCTGCGGTGCCGATCGCGGGCGCAGATTATGTGTATGGCCGTCTGTGGCGCAAAGTGATCATGCGGTCAACCACCCCTTGACCCTTCTGGGGTGGCGTCATTAAATGACAGCCGTTCCAGGGAGATCCCCGACAAGGGGCTGAGAAACCGCTGGCCGATCGGCAGCGCGGAAATCCTTTGAACCTGACCCGGCTCGTACCGGCGTAGGGATTGGAGATCGCCGCCGCACCAACTTGGCGAAAATCTCCACCCGAACCGAGTGGAGGTTTTTTTGATGCAGGTCGGAGTGCCCTCAACTGGATTGATCGGCAAACGGACTCCGCCGACCCCCGCAACCGGGGGAGGGTACAGTCGCGAGCGAGGTTATTCGTCTTCTTCTTCGTTGCTTTGCTCGTCCTCTTCGTCGCCCGCTGCTGATGTCGCGATTCCGGCCGCCGTCGATGTGGCGGTGGTCGGCGCTGGCGTTATCGGTCTGTCCATTGCCGGGCGCCTGGCGTTGCGCGGCCTGTCGGTCGCAGTGTTCGAGCGCGCCACCGCTGGCGCCGGTGCAAGTCTTGCCGCTACCGGCATGCTCGCAGCCGCGGCCGAGCACGAGACGGGTTGCCATGACCTCCTGACGCTCGCGCTTGAAAGCCAGCAACAATGGCCGCAGTTTCGCGCCGCGCTGGAGGCGCAATCCGGCTACGACATCGATTTTCGCGAGAGTGGCACGCTGGTGGTGGCGCTCGGCCGTGACGAGGTGGAGCGGCTGCGGTTTCGCCATGAGCTCCATAAGCGCTGCGGGCTAGACACTCGCTGGCTGAGCGGTCCCGAGGTTCGCGGCATGGAGCCAGGGCTGCGGCCTTCGGTTGCGGCTGGGCTCTACTGCGCGGATGACCACCAGGTCGATCCACGGCAGGTGATGGCCGCGTTGTGCGCCGCCCACACTGCGGCGGGCGGCCGTCTGCTCGAGCGTTGCGCCGTTTCGGCTGTGGATCTCGAAGGCGGTCGGGTCGCAGGACTGATCACCGCGGTGGGACGTTGCCGGGCGTCGACGGTCGTGCTTGCGGCCGGGGCCTGGACCGGTAACGTCCTCCCGCCGGGCATCACGGTGCCGGTGCGTCCGCTCAAGGGGCAGGCGCTCGCGGTGCGGGCGACGCCGGAAACCGGAACGCTCGCCCATATCGTATGGACAGAGCAGATCCACTTGGCGCCTAAGGGCGACGGCCGGTTGATCATCGGCGCCACGGTCGAGGAACGCGGCTTCGACGACGCCATTACGGCCGGTGGGCTTTATGCGCTGCTCGAAGGGGCACGCCGCGCCTTTCCGGCCGTCGAGGAGATGGCGATAGACGCGGTGTGGACCGGCTTGCGGCCAAGCTCGATCGATGACGCCCCGATCCTCGGAGAAACGTCAATTCCTGGCCTTGTGCTCGCCACCGGCCATCATCGCAACGGCTATCTGCTGACGCCCGCAACGGCGTTCGCCATGGAGGCGCTGATCGTCGATGGCGCCCTGCCGGCGGTGGCACGGCCGTTCGGGCTCGATCGATTCGGCTACGCGGCCGGCCACCGCGAAACAGAATACGCAGACGGAATATCCCGATGAAACTGACCGTCAACGGACAAACGCGCGATTGCGAAGCGGCCAATCTCGCCGAACTGTGGCACCGTGAGACGGCCGAACTCGAAATATCCGAGCCGCGCGGCTTTGCGATCTCCCTCAACGGCGCCGTGGTGCGCCGCACCGCCTGGCCCGTCACCACGTTGCGCGACGGTGATGCCGTCGAGATCATTCGCGCCATGTCGGGCGGGTGACTTCTCCCTTCCCGTCTTCGGGGAGGGAGACCGAGCCAACGGGTCCGGCCTTTGGCCGGCCCGATGACAGGCTCCGCGAAGTCGGGTGGGGATTACGGGCCGGGTCGTGGAAAGACCCACCCCGACCCTCCTCGAAGACGGGGAGGGAGAGAAAATTCGAGGAGTAATGCCATGAGTCCCGATCCGTTCAAACTTGCCGGCGAGATCTTCGGTTCGCGCCTGCTTCTTGGCACGGCGGGCTACCCGAGCCAGCGCATCCTGGTCGAGGCTGTGGCAGCGAGCGGCTGCGAGATCGTGACGGTTTCGATCCGTCGCATCTCGCTGCAGGGGCATGGCTTCGACACCGTTAATATGCTGTCGAAATATCGGTTCCTTCCCAACACTGCGGGCTGCGAGACCGCGCGCGACGCCATCCGGACGGCAGAGCTCGCTCGCGAAGCGCTTGACACCAACTGGGTCAAGCTGGAGGTGATCGGTGATCGCGAGACCCTTTATCCCGACGTGACGGAGCTGATCGAAGCCACGCGCCGCCTCACCGATGACGGCTTCGCGGTGCTGCCCTATTGCAACGACGATCCGGTGGTGTGCCAGCGGCTCGCCGACGTCGGCGCCGTTGCGGTGATGCCGATGGGATCGCTGATCGGTTCCGGCATGGGCGTCGCCAATCCGGCTAACCTCGAGCTGATCTGCCGCCGCGCGGCGGTTCCGGTCATCGTCGATGCCGGCATTGGCACTGCTTCCGACGCGGTCATTGCCATGGAGCTTGGCGCCACCGCGGTCCTCCTAAACACGGCGGTGGCCAAGGCCGACGATCCGGTCCGGATGGCGACCGCCATGCGCCACGCGGTCGAAGCTGGCCGCCATGCGTATCTGGCCGGTCGTATTCCGCGCCGCGGCCGCGCCGAACCATCGAGCCCGCAGCTCGGGCTGGTCGGTTCATGAGGCTGCCGGGACCGCTGCTCGTCATCACCGACCGTCGTCAGGCCCGACATTCGATCGAGGCGATTGCGGAGGCGGTCGGGCAGGGTGGCGGGCGCTGGCTGCTGCTGCGCGACAAGGACCTCGAGCCTGCAGTGCGCCGCAGCCTCGCCGCCCGCCTTGCCGAGATCGCCCGCCGCCACGGTATGCACCTGTCGGTCAGTCGTGATGTCGATCTCGCGGCCGAATTCGGCGCCTCGGTGCACCTGCAATCGGCAGCGGCCGTGGCGGGGGCGCGGCAGCGTCTCGGGCCGGGAGCCCTGATCGGAGTCTCGGCACATGGCCTGGGCGATGTCGCAGCTGCTGCCGCCGCTGGGGCTGATTACGTGACTTTGAGCCCGATTTTCCTCACCCCCAGCAAGCCCGGCTACGGTCCCGCGTTGGGCGTCGAGGCGATCGCGTCAGCGGCAAAATCCGGCATTTCCGTTGTTGCGCTCGGGGGGATCACAGCCAACGTCGTCGATCCGTGCCTTGAAGCCGGTGCCCATGGCATC
The DNA here is from genome assembly GCA_035311445.1 of Xanthobacteraceae bacterium. Lineage (GTDB taxonomy): Bacteria > Pseudomonadota > Alphaproteobacteria > Rhizobiales > Xanthobacteraceae > JAJPKK01. Next base: position 18,488 of record DATGCX010000374.1, read on the forward strand.
GCTGTCATGGGTGAGATCATGCGGTCCGACGACCCGGGCAGTGCTGCCTGCCGACTCTTGGCGGCGTGCAAAGCTGCAACACCAGCCCCGGATTCGACCTCCAGGCTGCCGACAGGCCTTGCCGGGGCGCGCTGAAAAGTGCAACGCTGCGACCGATTCTAGCTATCGGGTCCCCGGGAGATCGTCGGATGAGGTTCCGCGCGTTGCTTGTGGTGGCGTTGTCCGGCGGCGCAATAGTGTCCGCCCACGCGGCCGATCAAGCGGTCCCCAGAGGGCCGTCCTACTATCCGGGCGCCTATCACCCGACCAGCATCGATTGGACCGGCTGGTACGTTGGCCTGCAGCTCGGCGGCGCTTTTGGCAGCGCGAGCTGGACGAATCCGTTTACGCTGGCAAGCGACAGCTTGCACCCTGCCGGAATTCTCGGCGGCGGTCAGTTTGGCGTGAACTGGATGCGGGATTCCTTGTTGCTCGGTGCTGAAGCTGATTTGGCCGGGATGGGGTTGGAGTCTTCTGTCCCCGGGGCTAGTTTCCGTTCCCGTTGGCTTTCACTCGTCACCGGCCGCGTGGGGTACGCCTTCAACCAGTATTTGGTTTACGCCAAGGGGGGCGCAGCCTTCGCCAGTGAACGAGCCCAGGTAATTACCTTGGCGGGCACGGCGGCCGACAGCGCCACTACGACGCAAACTGGGTGGACGGTTGGAGGCGGCGTCGAGTACGCGATCGATCCCCATTGGTCAGCGCGCCTGGAATACGATTTTGTCGATTTGCCGTCCCATGGCGTCGTTTTTGTGCCGCCGCCACCGATTGGGGCACTGCCCGCGAGCATCAACTTCACCATTCAAAAACTTGTGGCCGGGATCAATTACCGATTCTAGAGCGCATCCCGCTGACATTTCATTCAACGTCCCAAAAGGAAGGGCAGCGGCGGGCGCCGTTGCCCTTCCCGAAGATGTTAGGGCGCCGGCGATGCCAGCGGCTTGCCCTTCTCGATGATGTAATTGGCGAGGACCTTGAATGCCTGGCCCGGAACCGTGCAAGCGTCATGTGGCGTATTGGCCGGAATCTGGAAAGACTCGCCCGCCTTGATGGTCTGATCCGGCTTGCCCTCGATCTTGAGAAGGATCGCGCCTTCCATCACATAGCTGCTCTCGACGCCCGGATGGGTATGTCGGCCCGCGCAGTTGCCCGGCGCGATTTCGGCGATGGCGCTCACTACATTGAACCCCGGCGGGAAATCGACGGTCTGGAGCGGCGTGCGCTTGATGGTGGACTGCTGGGCAACAGCCGAAGCGACGACGACCGGAGCAACAATGGCCGTGATGATAAACGATTTGTTAAGCACAGGTGGGTCCTCCCTCGACAATGTTTAGATACCGGCGGCGTGGACGCGCCGCGGCCGCAATGATAATCCGCTGCGGATGCCATGCGCAACGTACACGGGGGCGGGGCCGGGAAGTGCCGCAGTGCACTAAATCTGTCGCCCGCTTCAGCCAATCCGAAGTGATCGGACGGTGATGAAGCCGAGAACATGGACTCGTGCCAGCGGAAGGATCATGTAGGGGCGACCCTACAGCGAGCGATGTGGGAGCACGCCGCAAGATTATCGGGGTGGCTGGGAAAGCCGGCCACGACCCGGGAGATCTGCCAAATGCTTCTACACGACAGCAATCACTTCTAACGCAACAAATCATTGAACTCGGCATGCTTGCCTATATAGGCCGAAACAAATGGGCACTTCGCGACGACCTTGAGCCCCAGCGCCCTGATCTGCTCCAGAGCGCCGCGCACCAGGCGCGATCCTACGCCGCGGCCGGATAGTTCCGGCGGCACCTCCGTATGCACCAGGGTGATGACACCGGGCTCCAAGCGGTAAAAGATGAGCGCCGTATGCCCGTCGGCATCAAGCTCAAAGCGGCTCTCGGTCGTATTGTTGCGAACGCCGTCAGACATGGTCACGCCTCCGCTCAGGGGACCTCATCATGAAATGGCAGACCATGAAACACACCGTCAATTTCGGGGTCGCGCTTATTGTTCCGTTGCTTGCGGTTGCCGCCTTGGCTCAGGACGTGCCTGGCATCGAAATCTGCACCCGTGAAAGTCGGTTGGACCGGCGCACGGGTTGTCTTCAGAGCAATGTCGAGTTCCTCCAGCAGGTCGTGACCAAAAACGCGCTTGACGCCCAGCAAAAGCTCTCAGCGGCCAGTCGCGACATCGCCGCGCTGAGGGAGCAACTCGCGGCCGCCAACCGCGACGTCGCCGCGCTCAAAGACGCGCTCGCCGCCGCGGAGGCAAAGATCGAGCAGCTTCACAAAACGACTTCACCAGCGCCTCCACAGAAACCAGAGGCAAAGCCTTCCGGCAAATAAAATCGGCAGAGGCGGTCCGTCCGTGGGGTGCGATTGTCAATAACATTAGGTTGATCGCCGTCCGATGCGGCCTGTTCGGTTTTTTTCCCGACCGAAAAAACCCGACGAATTTGCTGAGATAGATGTAGATCACCGGTGTGGTGTAGAGGGTCGGGAACTGCGACAGCAGCAGTCCGCCGACGATGGCGATGCCGAGCGGGCGGCGCAGCTCCGATCCCGCGCCGGTGCCGAGCGCGAGCGGCAGACCGCCGAACAGAGCCGCCATGGTGGTCACCATGATGCGCCGATAGCGCATCAGGCTCGCCTCAAAGATCGATTGCTCCTGCGGCGGCCACCCAGGCCGGATCATTCGTTACGGAACGATTCCATTTTAATGATTCGCCCTCATACAAGGATGGTTGAGCGGGGAGCGAAACCCATCGACGGCCCTTCAGCGCAGCCCGTCTCTTGATGGTTTCGCTTTCGCTCTACCGATCCTCCGCTCTACGCCCGTCTCATCCGCCGTGATATGATCCACACAGAGGCGGGTGGAAAAAAGGGAGGATGCCATGACGATCTTCAATCGTCGTACGATGCTGCGGGGCGGGACGGCGCTCATGGTTTCCGCAGGGGAAGTTCTGAGAGCGCCACGAACATGGGCGCAAGCGGCGCAAAATCCGCCTGCCGACGCCAAAGCGATGTTGTTCGACGTGTTCGGCACGGTGGTGGACTGGCGCAATGGCGTCGCCCGGGAAGCCGAAAAGATACTCAAGCCGATGGGCTACACGCTCGACTGGCTCGCCTTTGCGGATGCATGGCGCGCGGAGTATCAGCCCGGCATGAACGAGATACGCATGGGCCGCCTGCCATTCGTCAAGCTCGACGTCATTCATCGGCGCATGCTCGACAAGATCAAGCCTCGCTTCGGGCTCGAAAAGCTCGACGAGGCGACGCAGGCGGAACTCAATCTCGCATGGCATCGGCTCGACGCCTGGGAGGATGTCGGGCCGGGTTTTGCCCGGCTGCGAACCCGGTTCATGCTGTGCCCCTGCTCTAATGGCAACATCGCCATCATGGCCGATATCGGACGTCGCAATGACCTGCGCTGGCACGCGATCCTGGGCTCGGAAATTGCCGGAGACTTCAAGCCGAAACCGCGCGTCTATCTCGCCTCGGCCGAAGCGCTCAATCTCAAGCCCAGCGAATGCATGATGGTGGCTGCCCACAGCGGCGACCTCGCGGCCGCCGCGGCGCAGGGTCTGCGGACGGGCCACGTGGGGCGGCCGGGCGAAGGCGGTCCAGGGACCGGCGAAACGGCGCCGAAAGGCTCGTTCGATGTTGTTGCGAAGGATTTCGAGGAATTTGCCGCAAAGATGGGGACGTGAAGCGACGCTGTAGGGGCGCGGCTATCAGACCAAGATCAATGCAATCCGCCACCGCTACTCGAGCACCACACGCGTTCGATTGCGTTTGTCACTCGGCCACAATCCCCGCAGCCTTAATGATCGGTCCCCACTTCTCGTAATCCGCGCGGATCAGCGCCGCCAATTCCTCAGGTGTCGAGCCAACTGGCACCGCCCCAAGAGTCTGAAAGCGCTCCTTGACACCCGGCGATTTCATGGCGTCGGCGGCATCGCGATGGATCTTTGCTTTCAGGTCGGCCGGCAGGCCGGCCGGCGCCAGCAGCGACCACCATACCCCGGTGTCGTAGCCTTTGAGGCCGGACTCATCGATGGTCGGCACGTCCGGCAGAATCGGCGTACGTTTCGCCGTCGTCACGGCCAGCGGCCGCACCGCTCCGGACCGGATTTGCGCAATCGACTCCGGCACGTTGTTGAAGGTGAGCGGAATGTGGCCGCCCAGCAGATCGTTAAGCGCCGGCGCACCACCCTTGTAGGGGACCGCGGTGATGTCGATCTTTGCCGTCACCTTCAACAGTTCGCCCGCGAGATGGGGTGACGTGCCATTGCCGGCATGACCGTAGCTGAGCTGACCGGGCTTGGCGCGCGCGGTTGCGATGAGATCGGCAAGCGTCTTGATCGGCGAATCGGCGCGCACCAACGTGAGGTTCGGCGAATTGCCGAGCAGCGTGATCGGGGTGAAATCCGCGAATACGTCATAGGGCAGCTTGGGATAGAGGAACGGCACGATCGCGTGGCCGCTCGCCGCGATAACGAGCGTATAGCCGTCGGGCGGCGCTTTCGCGGCCGCGTCCGCCGCAATGGTACCGCCGGCGCCCGGCCGGTTCTCGACGATGATATTCACCGGCCAGCGCCTGCCGAGCTCATCGGCGAGAGTGCGCGCTACGATGTCAACGGCACCGCCGGGCGGGAACGGCACCAGGAGATGCACGGGCTTCGAGGGAAAGCTGTCCTGGGCGCGTGTCGCTGAACTTGGCGCCACGCATGAGAGAATCGCGAGCGCAATGATTGCGGCGCAGCGCCCGATCGAAACCGCCATAGCCTTCTCCCGTCATTCGGACCCAGTACCCTGCAGGCGCATTGAAGGCCAAGCTGTGTCGCATGGGCAAGCAAAACCCCGTGGCTGCGCTTTGCGGCAAATGGCAGCGCGGTGCGCCGCGCAAGTGCCGGACCTTGCGGGAGTGACTTCGCAGCAAATTTGGCCATAACATAGGGGGCGGGGGCGACTCGGCAAACGCTCGGTAACAACGCTGGACTACTCACGACTCTGTCGGCAACGCCTCAGTAGGATCGATAAAGGCTAGGCCCAGCGACGCGAAATGCCTTCCGTTCCGAGTCAGCAGGACCAATCCATGCTTAGTGGCCGTCGCGGCGATAGCGACGTCTGCAAAACCGGGATGCCGGCCGATCGCCAGCGCACGGTCAGACAGCGCGCCGGCTTCCCGACTGACCCTGCTGTCGAGCGACAGAACGCGATCCGACGAAGCGGCTAACAACTCATCGAGCCATTGCTTCAAGCGATCAGCCCGCTCCGTTCCGCCGGTCCGTCGCAGCATGCAAATACCCTGCTCGATTTCAGCGACGCTGACCGCCGACAGAAACAGGCCCTCAGCATGATGGCGCAGCCAGGCGACCAATTCCGGCGCTAGCGCAGACTTGCCCGGCGCAAGCATCGAAAGCACCGATGTGTCGAGCAGATGGCCTGAACTCAAAGATCTACCTCGCGCAGCGGCGTTTGATCGCGTTCGAGATCGACGTCGCCGGGGAAGGAGAGCAGCAGATCAACGAAGGACGGACGATCCTCAGGATAAAGCCGCCGCGCGTCCTCTACCGGTACGACGACCGCGGCGGGTCGGCCGTGCCGCGTGATGGTCGTAGGCCGCCCGCGTTCGGCGGCTTCGACCACCGCCGAGAATTTGGCCTTAGCGTCACGAATCTGCATTGTTTCCATAGACCGACTCCAAAAATGACTACATGAGGTCATAATAACTGCTGGGCAGCTGGCGTTTCAACGGCCCGGCTTCCAAGCGCCGTATGATATATTCCCGCCTACCAATCCGGCCTTGCCGGCACATGCTGCGAGGAAGCTCATGGCCGTTCGACTGCCAGTGGCTGTACTGCTGTTCGTCACTCTTCAGTTCTGGGCCGCGGCGCAATCGAACCGGCCAGACGACAAATCCGCGGTCTACTACCCGGACGCGGTGTGGCAGCATAAGACCCCGATGGAATCCGGGCTCGATCCGGGGCGGCTCAAGGAGGCCACCGACTTTGCGGTTGCCAACGAGACCAAGAACCCGCGCGATCTGGTCATCAACCATTACCAGACGTTTGGCCGCGAACCGTTCGGTTATGCCATCGGCCCCATCAAGGAGCGCGGCGATCCGACCGGCCTGATCATTCACCACGGCTACATCGTCGCCGAGTGGGGCGAGCCGCTGCGCGTCGACATGGCCCACAGCGTGACCAAGAGCATGCTCTCAAGCGTCATCGGGGTCGCTTACGACCGCGGGATGATCCGCAACATCCACGATACCGTGCGGGACTACGTGGCCCCAGTCCAGGTCTATAATCCGCTGGCATCCGGCAACAAGTCGGACCGGCTAGGCGCCCCCGACCTGCTGTTCCCCTTCGATACGCCGCACAATCGCAGCATCACGTGGGACAACATGCTGCGCCAGACCAGCGATTGGGAAGGCACACTGTGGGGCAAGCCCGACTGGGCCGATCGCCCGGAGCCGAACGTCGCCCAATGGACCACGCGCCCGCGCCACAAGCCCGGCACGGTCTACAAATACAACGATGTCCGCGTGAACGCGCTGGCGCTGGCGGCGCTCAATGTCTGGCGGCGTCCACTGCCGCAAGTGCTCAAAGAGACCATCATGGACCCGATCGGCGCTTCCGACACCTGGCGCTGGTTCGGCTACGAGAACTCCTGGATTGTGCTCGACGGCAACGTGGCGCAGTCCGTATCGGGCGGCGGCCATTGGGGCGGTGGTATGTTCATCAATGCCTACGACATGGGACGGTTCGGCTACCTCACCTTGCGCCATGGCAAATGGAAGGATCGCCAGCTCATCTCCAATCAATGGGTCGATTGGGCGCTGACCCCGACGCCGATCCAGCCGACCTACGGGTTCATGAACTGGTTTCTCAACACCAACCGGCAGCTGCTGCCGAGCGCCCCGGCCAGCGCCTTCGTGCATATCGGGAACGGCGCCAACATGATCTTCGTGGATCCCGAACACGATCTGGTCGCGGTGGCGCGCTGGATCGACGGCGGCGCCATGGATGGCTTCGTCAAGCGACTGCTGGCATCCGCGAATGCGATGTAAGTGGGACAACGGCAACGCGGTTAAATTTTATTGTCGATCCGGTTCGGCGCCTCGACTTCTGGCATGCACGCGACGTCACTTGGCGCGCGCTCCAACATGCCTGCCTGAAGCCCCCTCAAGATTCCGTATCGCACGATTCCAGCGGAACCTTGGACGTCAATGTGGGGCGATCGAAGAACTGAATATCCGCATAGCGGCGGTTGCCCACGCACTTTTTGCCAGCGGAGATGCATGTCCGGTAGGTCGTTGCTTTCTGAACGGCGATTTGCCCGCCAGGTATGAGATTCACTGTGCAGTAGGTCCAAACTCCAGCTTGCTTGTCGTGGACACGTGGCGCCTCGCTGCCGACGTTTAATTTTGGTACCGCAACGACTTGGTGATCCCTGCGATCAGTCATTGTTTCGCCGGCGGTTGGCTGTGACGTAGCTATCCCGGCCGCGACCGGCTTCTGCACACTGTCGAAACGTGTGGTCGCCTCTGCCGGTGCGGGGTGAGTTTCGGGCTCCGCCTCTATCCCGGTGGCAACAGCTGCCTCGGTTGGAGGAGGCACGGCAGGTGGCAATGCCACGCTGCGTGGCGTACCGGCCGGCGGCGGTGGCAGCGTTGCAACGTCCATGTTCTGCGGCCGAACCGTTGAAAACTCCGCTTTCGGCTGCGGCGCCGGCACGGCCGCCTGTTTGTCGACGAGCGACGCTATCCATGCGGAAACGATGTCTGCGTCGGGCAGCCAGGTCTCATCGGCGAAAAAAGCCGCAATCGGTGCAGCGATTGCCACAACAATTAAAAATATCTTCGCGCCTGTCGCAGCACTGCTTGGCGGTGGCGATACCGGCGTTCCCCCCCACGTGTCAGGCCCTATCAGGATTGCCCTAGGCATGCCGATCTGGGGGTCAACCCGCGGCAAGCGGGCAACGGTTGGCAACTGGGCGGCGCTAGGCATGCGCAGCACTGGCGGCCGAGCAACTCCGTCAGAAGATGCCTGGTGGTCGGGATTTTCAGAGGTTTTGGGATGTCCCACAAAATAACCCTGGTCAGCTGATTTTCCCTGAGAGAAACTCATGTCGTCACCTTGCCCCGATAGAGCAGCCCCCGGTGAAGCAGAGCTGTATGGCGTTGCGAACCCTCCGTGATGGCCGCGACGGAGAGCCCTTCCTTTTCAGCTTCGAGTCGCTGCATCGAGCGTCCGGCATTTCCGCACGGAGAGCTAGCTTCTCTGCAGAGATACTTACCCGCCAACGAAGTCTCGGAGCGTAACCCGGGTCCAGTCAAACCCGTTATCGACTGATCGGCATCGCGGCTTGTCCGCCGCGAATCTGCTTTACCACTTCTCTAATGATAAGCTCTCTCTCGCCGGCGGAAATGCCCTTGCGGCCGCTGGTGCTCTGGTAATTTTCCAGCAGTTTCCCGACCATCTCCCTTACATTTGCTGGTTCATTGCTTGCTGAAACTGGCTCGCGAGCAGCGAGCCAGTTTGCTGCGGCTTTGAACCGTGTCCATCCCGGAATGTCGGTCCATACGTTGAACTCGGCCCATTTCGGATGTCGCGCGGAGTTGTCCTTGAATTTCTCGGCCTTGCCAAAAAATTCGTTCACGAATCGCTCAATACGGCGATATTTTTCAGAGTTTTCGGGCCACGCATAGCTCACGAGAAGAGCGTGATTGGCAACGGTTGGAACCGAAGCAGTGGCCGGAATAAGGTTTGGATACAGCTTATTCGTCAGCTCGATCGTCATATATTCCGCCCGCACCGCGGAAAGGTCATGGCCCGGCAGGCTTTCTTCATCCAATACGAGAAAATGCACGCCGTCGTCAGCCCGCAATTTCGCCAGAGCAGCCTGGGGGCCGCCCGTCAATACGATCATTGCCGAAATTTCATGCGCTAGCAGCTTCTGGATTGCCTCGTCGTTATCATAATATGACCGCTCGACCGGAATGTTCAGCATATTGAATATGCGATCGGCGGTAACGTCAGTCTGACTGTCCTTGAGATTGAAATTGACCTTCCTATTTTTGAGATCATCATAGCTCTTGATATCAATGGTCGCCAATACATGGAATTCTGCGGTATATAATTTTGTTATATAGTGAACTCTCTGCTCTATATTGGCATAGAGCTTCGGGTCTCTCTGCTTGAGGAGCAGGAGGTTGTCCTGATCGACAACTGCCATATCGGTGTTTCGCAGGAACAGAACATCTTTCAGATTCTGTAATCCGCCGATACCAAGAACCGGTAAGACACGGATGCCATTCGGCCTCAGATCGTTTACCACGTTGCGAATATCCTCCGCGAATCTCGCGCAGGTGCAGGTCAGTCCCGATACGACAATCGAAACGGCGATGTCGTTGGCCTCACGTTTGAGTTCCTCATACGTCAGCGCCGGGGCGGCCGACGCAGCGCCGACGAGCGTTGGCGGAATAGATCGCTTCCTTTCTACTTGAACTGGCGCCTGTTCTTGCCCAAAACCAATGGATGTTTCCAAAACTATCGTTATCGTTGCAAGAAACGCTACAAACACGCACCGTAACACAGCCATGATAACCCCCCGCCGGCCAAATAACTCGAGTAGCCCATCATCAGTTTAACGTTAGATGTTTTGACTTGGAAGCCTTGGCGCAGAATTCTTTCGCGGCAAGCCGTCCGTCGAATCGCGGAAAAACCTGACGCATCGAGCCCACCGTCTTGCCGACGTGACATAACACGACCGCACAATCAACATCCGATTTCGCAATCTGACGCCGTTACGGCGCCGCTGCGTCGATAACATCGGCCTGGAGAACACATATGCTCACCGCATATTCCTGTTCCGTCGCATACGTGGCGGGTGTCCTGCCGGCCCCTGGGTCAGTCGCAATCGTTGTGCCGGACGCCATCGTGTTCCCGGCTTGCACGTTGTAACAGGTAGGGCCAGCTGCCGCTGAAAGCTTGCCAGAGCTTGGAGTCGCAAGCGCCCTTCACGACGGGCCGATCGTCCGGATCGGATCATCGAAACAAGACGTGTGATGATCAGGCTCACGCCGGCTTGAATTCGCGGCTTCGACGTCGGCCATCCTTGATCCGGACTTGGCGAGCACAAAAACCAAGTGTCTGCCGGCATTGCAGCAACCTGGCGGCTTGTGTCATTTATCTGACTCAGCACGCCGTCTGATTGCGGCAGTAACTTCAAATACGGAGCACGCACGCATTCATACGCTCGCGCTACCTTCCGTTGACGTCAATCAACGCATGTGGAAACATTAAGGTAGATTTAAGATGCTGAGCCGGGGGAGGAGCGACAGCTTAGCGACAATTGTTCCGCGCGAGCATGCATTGAGTTCGCCGAGGAACCGGCCATGCAGCATCCTGTAACCCATACGACGACATCCGTGGGCGGGCCGATCCGTATCGCTGTCGTTGACGACCATCCACTGTATCGCGCAGGTACGATCCAGGTTTTGACGCGGGCGAATGGATTTGAAGTTGTTGGGGAGGGCGCGACGGCAGCCGATGCTCTCAAGATCGCACGGGAGCGGACGCCGGATGTTATTCTCCTCGACCTCCAGCTGCCGGGAGGTGGAATCGAAGCGATCGCAGGCATTGCTCGCGATTGTCCAAAGGTGCGGACTGTCGTCTTGACGGTCTCCGAAGACGAGCGGGATGTCGCTTCTGCATTGAAGGCAGGCGCGCGCGGGTACATGCTGAAGGGCAGCAGTGCATCTGACGTGGTTGAGACGGTGCGCGCGATCGCCAAGGGCAATTCCTATGTGGCGCCGAACCTCGCGGCCCGAATCCTGGTCAATAAGACGCAGCTCGAAGTCGTCGCTGACGATAATCCCCATGACCTTACTTCCCGGGAAAGGGAAATCTTCGCGCTGGTATCGCAGGGCCTGTCCAACAAAGAGATCGCGCGACGCCTCAAATGCACAGAGCGAACCGTCAAGCATCACATGACGAGTATCATGCAGAAGCTCAACGTTCGAAATCGCGTGCAGGCGGTGTTGAAGTTTGTCAGAAAGCGAGACGAACCATCGCGATGAGACCGTGGGCGGTCGCGAAATTTTTACCTGTCTTCACGGGCGGCACATAATTTCAAAATCATTTCCGCCCCAATCAGATGGACCCCAATCTTGCTAGGACCTCCAGTCGATTCGTTTCGCAGGCTGCCGATCTTTTCCCCAGTGATGGATACCGTTCGCTTCCATCAAAATTTAAGTGGTTCGCGCTTCGCAAACGCCGCAGAGTGCGCCGCGAGGGCGATCGAGCCCGCGGCCACTGCCATCCTACGCAAAACCCCTCACCCCGATTTTTTCCACGGCGGGCAACGAGCAATGGTGCCGTGACAAATGCGACTGCCCTGCATAATGGCTCTTGAATCGCCACAGATCGGCGCACACACTGTCCGATAGCGGAAACAGGGTGGATTACAGGCGGCCCGCGGGCCGGTGGAGGTGAACGCCCCTCTGTTGCGATGGCACGAGAACTGATGCGCAAATGGACAGTCATCGGGATTTTGCTCTCGGCCGTCGGCCTTGCGCTCTATTTCGGCACCGCGCGAGGGTCGATTCCGTTTCTCGCACAATCCGGCGTTCCGAGGCCGACCCCGATACCGGTGCCGGTTTCGGCCGCGCCGGCGGAACGCCGGGACGTGCCGATCTATCTGACGGGAATCGGCACCGTGCAGGCCTATAACAGCGTGCTGGTGAAATCGCGTGTCGACGGTCAGATCGTCAGGATCAACTTCTCCGAGGGCAAGGACGTTCGCGCCGGCGATGTGCTGGTGGAAATCGATCCGCGCCCATTCGAGGCGGCGCTCAATCAGGCGCAGGCGAACAAGCTTAAAGACGAGGCGCAGCTCGATAATGCGCGCCTCGATCTCGATCGCCTGACCCGGCTCGTCACCACCAACGCGGTTAGCAAGCAGCAGGCCGACACCGCCCGCGCCCTGGCGGCCCAGCTCGATGCCACCGTCAAAGCCGACCAGGCGTTGATCGACATGGCGCGCACGCAATTGGACTACACCAAGATCCGTTCTCCGATCGATGGCCGCGCCGGCACCAGGCTGATCGATATCGGAAACATGGTCCGCACCACCGATACCGGCGGAATCGTTACGATCAATCAAATGGACCCGATCTTCGTAACCTTTGCATTGCCGGCCGATTCGCTGCCGCCGGTGCGCGCGCGGGCAAAGGAGGGCGACGTACCGGTGCTGGCACAAGACAGCAATCTCGTCGACCTTGCCGCCGGCACCCTCACCGTCATCGACAATCAGGTCAATGCCGCCACCGGCACCATCACGTATAAAGCGACATTCGCCAACGGCGACGGCGTGCTGTGGCCCGGCCAATTCGTCAACGTCCGGGTCGAGCTCGATATCCGGCGCGGCGTGCTCGCTCTGCCGGTCAGGGCCGTTCAGCAAGGACCGGACGGCCCCTTTGTGTTCGTCGTCGGGTCGAACCGGATCGTGGAGAAGCGGCCCATAAAGGCCGGTCCGCTGACCAAGACCGTGGCCATTGTGGATGCCGGGCTGCGGCCGGGTGAAATGGTCGTTACCGACGGCCAGTATCGAATCCAGAACGGCACAGTCGTCGAGGTGCTCGCCAGTCCGGCGGAAGTGCCCGGCTGATGCGTGGCATTTTGGGGCGCATGCTGATGAATTTGGGTCATAGATCTCGCGGTGCTGCTCTGTCATCTCTCCGCTTTGGGGAGAGGGCGCCCCTCCCTATCCTCCCCCGCGTGCGGGGGAAGGTCGGGAGGGGGCGGGTGAGGGGGAACCGCCTCACAGTGACCTGCCGCAGCCCCTTCACCCCCGATGTGCGCGCAAAGCGCGCCCGTTCCGACTTCTCCCCGAAGGGGAGAGGTGAAGAGCCGCTGCCTCAAGCTTACCCGAATTGCTCTTGAGGCGATGATGAACGTCTCAGCCCCCTTCATTATTCGCCCGATAGCGACGACGCTGATGATGATCGGCATCACGCTGCTGGGCCTTGTCGCCTATTTTGTGTTGCCGATCGCCGGCGTGCCACAGGTTGACATCCCGACACTGCGGGTGAGCGCGAATCTGCCTGGCGCCAATGCCGAAACCATGGCGACATCGGTGGCGACGCCGCTCGAAGGACAACTATCCCTGATTTCCGGCGTCACCTCGATCAGTTCCGCAAGCTCGCTTGGCGTAACGCAGATCCAGGTGGAATTCGATCTGGGGCGGAGCATCGAAGGCGCGGCCCAAGACGTTCAGACGGCCATCAGCGCGGCGGGCGGCCTGTTGCCAAAGAACCTACCGAACCCGCCGACCTATGAGAAGGTCAATCCGGCCGATGCGCTCCTGATGTCGATCGCCGTCATGTCGTCCGACCTTCCGATTTCCAAGGTCGACGAGTATGTCGAGAACTTCCTGGCGCCGCAGATTTCCCGGATCACAGGGGTCGGCCTCGTCGATTTCCACGGCCAGCAGAAACCTGCGATCAGAATTCAGATCAACCCGGCGGTCGCAGCCGCCATTGGCATCACACTCGAAGACGTCCGCGCGGCGCTCGGAACCGCGACCGTCAATTCGCCGAAGGGGACGCTGGACGGACCGAAGCAATCCCTCACCCTTGATACCACCGATCAGGTCTTCGATTCTGCGACATTCAACGACGCCATCGTGGCCTACCGCAACGGTGCGCCGGTGCGTGTTCGCGATCTCGGCAGGGCCATCGACGGCGTCGAGAGCACGCGGGAAGCGGCGTGGCTCGGCGGCCAGCTCGCCGTCATCATCGATGTTCACAAGCAGCCTGGCTACAACATCAATCAGACGGTTCAACGCGTCAAAGACGCACTGCCGGACCTGCAGCGCCCGCTGCCGCCGTCGATCAAGCTCCAGGTCTTGGGCGATCGCACCCAAACCATCCGCGCCTCGGTGATCGATGTGCAGGTCACTATGGCGATCAGCATCGGTCTCGTCGTGCTGGTTATGTTCCTGTTCCTGCGGCATGTCCGGGCGACCATCATTCCGAGTGTCACCATCCCGGTGTCGCTGCTCGCCACTTGCGCGGTGATGTATTTCGCCGGCTACACTCTCGACAACGTGTCGCTGATGGCGCTGACCATTGCGGTCGGCTTCATCATCGACGACGCGGTTGTGATGATCGAGAATATCATGCGCCATATCGAGGCCGGCGAACGACCGCTGCAAGCCGCCTTGGTCGGATCGCGTGAAATCGGTTTCACCATCGTGTCGATGACGCTTTCCCTGACCGCCGTCTTCATTCCGCTGCTGCTGATGGGCGGCCTGATCGGGCGCCTGTTTCGCGAGTTTGCCGTCACGGTAAGCATGGCCATCATCATTTCAGGCGTCGTCTCGCTGACCCTCACGCCCATGATGTGCGCGTGGCTGCTGCATCCCCACGAGGCCGCAGACAAGGAGAGCCGCATCGTGGCTGCGCTCGAACGTGGATTCCGGGCCACGCTCGATTGGTATGCAGCGAGCCT
>DATGCX010000375.1:0-5858 GCA_035311445.1 Xanthobacteraceae bacterium
AGCAGCGCCACGTACAGCAGCGCCACGTACAGCAGCACCACATGCTGCGCACCCGGCGTATCGCACTGATCCATACGGCAACACTTACACCACGCAGCCGGGATATCAGCCGAGCCCGATGTCGCCGTTGCCGGCATACCCGGGCCCATCACCGCAAACATGGCCTCGAGCTGCAGCGCCTGCAGCGACACGAGCTGCAGCAGCAACACCACCTGCACCGGGCGAAACTCCAGCCCAGGCTGCAGCGGCGAACAGCCCGCAAGGTCAAGCCGTCCAGCAGGCAATGAATCAAATGCCGACGCGCACGTTGCTGCAGCTCGCGCGTCTCGCCGGCGTCCCGGTTCCGCCACAGCTCGCGTTGGCGATGGGTGGTCAGCCGCCGCCGTTTATGACGCGGCCGACGACTCCGACTGCTGCAGCGCCGACCGCAACCTCGTACGCACCGACAACAACAACAAGCGCGCCGGCGCAGCAGGCGATTAATGACGCGGTCAAAGCTAACGCTGATGATACCAGTTCATCGCTGACGCGCAGCGACCCGCGCGGGCTTCGCGACTACATCGGATTGACAGCGAGAAAGTACGGTATTGATCCGAATGTCGCGCTCCGCGTCGCACAGTCGGAAGGCCTGTCGTCTTTCAGCTCAGGTATTCGCGGCGAAAATTCCTGGGGCGCATTCCAGCTCAACACGCAAGGCGGCATGGGGAGCGATTTCCAGAGAGAAACAGGCCTCAACCCGGCTGATCCGAAGAACGAGAAGGCAACAATCGACTACGCGCTTAAGCGAGCGTCCAGAGAGGGTTGGGGCGCATTCCACGGCGCAGCAAACACTGGCATCGGTCGCTGGCAGGGCATTAATCGCGGTGTCACTGCAAACGCCCCGCCTCGATTCTCGGATATGGGACAGCAGCTCGGCCGCGAGAACATTCGTACCGCTGGACCAAATATAGCACCTGAGCAGATTCAGAGAGAATTTGGCGGCCCTGTTGAGACAGCGACGGGCATAATGAAGGCCACTCCTCAACAGGATGTCGAGCGCACTATTCGAGGACTTGAGGAACGCGGCGCATCTACACCCTTCGAGGATGAAAGAGGGTTTGAGCGAGAGGCGTCAGATGCAACGCCGCGTAGTTTTGCTGAGCGTTTCCCGGCCTGGGCAAATGATCCAAATCTGCTCGACAAAATCGTGCAGCAGCGCGGGCAAGGCAACCTTAACATTCAGCCAGAAGACGTAGCCGACATTAATCGCATCCTGCAGATACGGCAGCAACGGCTTTGGGATCTGTTGAAAGGGGATCTGCTGAGAGGACGCATCCCACCATGAGCTTCACCGACAGCACCAACCCTGAACCGACCGATGTAAATCCGCCGCCGGTCAATCCCAATCAGCCGCAGGATCCGCTTGCGTCGCCGCAGGGACCGATCCCGCGCCGGCCGATGAACTGGCCGAATCAAACACTGCCGCAGCTCGCAGGTCAGTGGGATCCGACGCAGACGACACAGGATCCAAACAACCCGAACGCTGTTGCGCCTGATCAAACGATCAACGCCGGCGGCTTTACGTCCGGCACGCCGGGACCGTTCATGCTCGCAGCGGCAATGCCTGCGGGTCCTTACGGTCCTTTTGGTCCACGACCGTTTGCAATGCACCAGCAGCAACGGTTTATTCCTGGTGCACCAAACCGGCCGTTCGAGGAATGGGGCACGCCGCGCGAGTATCCGGTGATGCCGCAGATGTGGGAGATCCCCGGCATCTATAGCGGCCTCGGCAACCAGCTCTCGCAGTGGGGCCCCGGCTACGTGCAGCCGTTCGCGGCGATGATGGGCATGGGCTCAGGCGCATGGATGCGCGGCTATATGCGCGGTCAAGCAGCGCTGACCAATCAACAATATCAGCAGATGCGGATGGCGTCGTACGAAACGGAACGGCGCATGCAGGAGATCGCGAGCGAGTACGGTCAGATCTTTGCGATCTTTGGCGACGGTCAGCACCCTGAGCAGCTCAAGCAAGCACTCCGGAATGCAGCCGAGAAATTCCACGACGAGCACATGAAGCAAGCGCTCGAGATGGGATTGAGCAACGCTGAAACATTAGCGCGCTGGTACGAAAGCAAGCACGGCGATCTGCACGTCACTAATCGACAGCGTGAGAAGGACGAGGAGGAGCGCAAGGCACTTGAGCCATACCAGCAACCGGGCCAGCCGGGTGCCTCAGGTGTGCCATCAACAGCGCCCCCGCCGGTACCGACCGAGCCGCAACCCGAAGCTCCGACACCAGCTCCGCCCACGCCAGGAGCTGAGCCCGACGAGGGCACACCGACGTCTACGCCCGGTATTGGTCTGCCGCCGGTCGGCGTAGAGGACACACAGCCAGCACAAACGCAGCAGGCCGCAGCACCCACGCGCCCGCCGGTACAACTCGCGATGCGCGGCGACACTATGAGCGACGCACCATCGCCCGGAGTTGGCGATGTCGATCAGCCGGTCGAACCAACGCGGGAGGCAGGCGATGGGTTGGGTGGAGTACCGCGCCTCACGCAAGCCGACACCACACCCGGGGCCGCACGGACCCCCGCGACCACACCCGCAGCCGCACCCACCGCACCCGCCGCAGCCGACCCGTATTTCGGCTCGAATACCTTGAGACAGGCAGCTACTGGGCAATACCGCTTGCGTCCAGATCTGATCAACACAATGGCGCAGACCGCGCTCAAGACCGGGAAAGTCGACAAATCTCTACCCAAGCCAGTACAGCAAGCGGTTCTCGCGCGGGCTGCAGAGATCGGCGCAGGCCTCGATGAGATTGCGGCTGATGACAAGATTACACCAGCGCAAGCTCGTGCCCGCATTAAAGCGCTCGCGCCTTCGTTTGCTGGCACGCTGGATGGTTACGTGTCTGGGTCTGTGCCGATTCCAGCGCGTGACTTTCCCATGAAGGATCGCATCGTCGCGCTCGGGCAAAAAATCGATCCAACATTTAACGCGCAACAAGCGCAGGTGCGTGCTGCAAATCTCAAAGACATCACCAGTGGTCAGAGCGGGCGGGCGCTCGCCTCCGGTGTCACATCGTTTGATCACATTCAGCTCGTGCAAGGTTTACAGAAGGGCATCCCGTACGATCCCTGGAAAGGACCGGCGGGCAATCGGCTGTGGCAGGATATTCTGGCCGACAAAATGCCCGACGTGCTGATGTCAGCCGATCAACAGCGGCAGCGTCTCGCCATTCAGCAATACAAGGCGACGATCGATCTCGTCGCGCCTGAGATCGCGCGCGCGCAAAAGGGCGGTCAGCCGACACAAGACGAAATTAACAAGGTCAAGGCGATGCTTGATCCGTGGCAACCGCCTGAAATCCGCAACGCAGTGTTTAACAACATGCGTGCGTTGATCTGGCATCGTACCTACAACACTGCGCAGAAAGCGGCGGCTGCGCTCAACAGACAACCACAGGACATCCTCAACACGTTCGAGCAATTCCGAACGAAGGACGGCAAGTTCGATCCGTCGACCGGCGATGCGCCGCTGTGGCCGACCGGCACGCGCTGGAATTTCCAGGACGCCGCAAAAGAAATGATCTTCGGTAAACCGCCGCCGACGATTACCAAAGAACAGTATGATCTGCTCCCGGTCGGCTCGCCGTATGTCGCACCTGACGGACAGATCCTGACGAAGGGCGCGCAATGACCGATCGGTGGTGGGAGAAAGACATCCCCAAGGCGGGTGGTGACGCGCCGACTGCAGGCGGGACGGATGATCAGTGGTGGAAGAAGGACAAGCCCGCTGAGCAGGCGGCTGGGACGCCATGGTATGGGCAGATCGGCCGAGGCCTTGCGCGCGGCGTGGCAGGGCTTGCCACAAGTGTTGAGGACATCATGCCGAGCACCGGGATCCTCGGCGGTGCGTTGCCAGGGCTTCCAGAGGATGTTGTTAAAACCCGACAGCAGGCGAGCGGTGAGCTACGCAAGTTCGCCAACGCACCGGCGGAGGGACCGCTCGAATCCGGAGGTCGGCTCGTTGGTCAGATTGCGCCGACGTTGCTCATCCCTGGTATCGGCGCAACATCAGCGCTGGGTAGTCTGGCCGAGCGCGCCGCGATCGGTGGCATCGCTGGCGGGCTGCAGCCAACTGAGGCTGGCACAGCCGCGAGCCATATCCCTGGTGCAGTCGGTGGCGCAGCGACGGCCGGAATGCTGCGTGGTGCGACCGAGCTAGGCGGCTTAGCGCTGCAGCAGCTCAGCAAGGTTGGCGGGCGGGGCGTCGTTGGCCGAGGCATGCGTCACGTTTTTCTCACTTCGCCCTTGGCTGGGATCATCCACAAAACGACCGGCCTAGGGTGGGCGTACTCGCTGCCGATCGCCGCCGCCATGGTCGAGGGCGGGATGTCATACGGCGCAGCGCGCAGAGCCTTTGGGCCAGGAGCTGGCGCGGGACGCCAAACCACAGCAGGGGCAGCTATTGGACGCTTGGCCGGTGGCGCGGCTGGAGCAATCGCAGGAGGTGGTAATGGCCAAGAACCCCGACAAGCCCCTCGAAGTACGCCTGCACAAGCAGATCGGCAAACTACTGGACGATCTGGAGACGGAAGAAATAGAAATAACTTTCCCACAGCGGCTGAACGCTTTGATCGCCGTTGGTCGGCTCTTGGGGATCTTCAGTCAGCTCAGAGCGAGGAGCGCGAAACTAGATGACCCAGGTCGAGCCGGCTCCGCAGTCCGAGCCTACACCGAAGCGTTCCAGATCTCCGATGCAAGTCGTCGCCGAACGGTCGACACCGGACAGCCCGCAGAGGCTGGAGGGGACAACGGCCTGGGAGGCGTTGACCCCTTCACCTCCGAAGACGACGACGAGCCCGACTGGACCAAGCCCGACTGATCGAGCGTGGCGTGCCGGCATCCTGGGCGCGGTCAATGTCCTGGCGCTCGTGCTGTCGGGGAGGCTTCTGGTCCTAGTCGCGGTCGCCGGCGCAATCTTCCTGACTTGGCTGGCACTGGCGAACCCGGATCCCTACCGGCTGGCGGCGCTGGGGATCTACTGCCTACTAGCGGTCGTCCCGTGCGTCTACCTTGCGAGCCAGGGGCGGTAGAAGATCACATTTTACAGGGGCTTTTTAATCGTCTTCGGCGACACCGGCGGCAAAACGCCGTCTATGCCTTGCGGAGCACTTGTCGCTGCAAAATCGCTTGCTGCTGGGCGTGCGTTTCCCCTTGGTCCATTTTGGGATAATAGTCCCACATTCGAGACATCGGCGCTTCTCGGCAGGTTCTATCCCGACTTCAGCCATTGTAGCCCGATTCCGCTCTCGCTCGCTGCGTTTGCGCTCACACTCGGACGAGCAAAAGCGCAGGCCCTTGCTGTTGAACTCTTTATCGCATCCAGCACAGCGGATCAGAAATCCGGTTGCTGTCGACTGGATAGGCGTTCCATCCCGCCAGCGATAGACGATACGGGTTTGAGTTTCACCGCGCGCCCAAGCGGGTGCTCCGTTGTCATAAGCAGCGCGATGTTTGGGCGAGCAAAATCGACCATCTCGATACTTGCCTAAGACAATGCCACAGGCGAAACACCTGTCGAAAAAGCCCGCCCGTTGGGACGACTCATCGTCTCGCTTATTGGCATCATCGAGAAGTGCCTTAGCCAGTCTTTCTGTTCGGGTTCCCTTTGGCGGTTCGTGGGTAGGCGACATAGTGTGCTCCATATCCAATCGACTTGACGTGCATCGCTAGCTCGGACCCCCGGAAGGCCAGCAGCGGTCGCTTGGGGTCATATCCGGCCTCGACGAGGTGGCGGCACATGGCCAGGATCGGCGCCGGATGCTTCACCGTATGCCCCTCCGCGTGACAGAGATCACAGCCGACCAC
>DATGCX010000376.1:0-18153 GCA_035311445.1 Xanthobacteraceae bacterium
GTCACGCTGCAGAGCGGCCGCTACCACTACTTCGCCGGCTACGTAATCGGGCTCACGCCCAAAGGGAGCAAGGCCAAGAAAGATTCGAGCGGATTCGTCGTGCGCTGACTTGACGATAACGGCGAAAGTGGGGAGAGTGGGAAACCGAGTGCCAGCCGATGGTCCTTACCCGTCGGTTCTTGCGCTGGAGGCTCGAGCTGGATGCCAAGGAACCCAGGTGTCCCCTGACAGGAAGCACTCGTAGTCGCCCGTGGGTGTATTCGGGCCACAGCATCCACGGGCGCATTTAACCGCCAACCTACGGGGATCTAGCAATGAAAACGAAGAAAGGACGACTGATCTTTATGGACGTCGGTTGCGACAACATGGGTCGGTGGTGGTGGAAGACTGAACACGCCCCTCATAAAGGCATTCACGGACCATTTGCCAGCGAGAAGGAAGCTCAGAGGAATGGTGAAACAACCATGTTCGGTAACGCTGAAATAAAAGATGGCGGCCAGATACGCGAGCGCGACCTGATGTGGCGCGCCTATCCAGACGAGGATCACGAATAAAAATTGGCCCCCGGTGCGATCGGGGGCCAGTCATTCGTCAATGGTGCAACAGGAGGTTACTACAATGGGAGTTCGGATCATAGCCGATGAGAACTACGCCGCGCTGTACTGCTCGACGACCATGTTCGCGTTTGGGCCAGTAATGACCGATTACGAAGAAGCGGAAGGTTTCCTCGAGTGGCTCCCCAGTGACGCGCGCAGTTACAGCGAGCCCGAGCTAGAACTGAAGCTCGGCGAGTATCGCGAGTACGCGGAGCAGAAAGCGGCGCTCGAGAAAAAGCGCGATCGGTTCTTGTGCCATGTCAGTGGCCCTGTGTGGGACATTCTGACCAGTGCGTTCGAGGAAGACGACCACGAAAGCGGCACTTTCAACGCCGCGGGGTTCGCCAATTTCTGTCCCGAGCATACCCCCGAGGAGATCGCCGAGGCCTGGGAGCTGTATCAGCGCTACCACGGCACGCCATGAACGACACCGAGGCCGCCGCTCGGAAGCTCCGCGACATGATCGCGGCGCGCCAAATCCGCAGTCTGAAAATCGAACGCCTCGCCCGCGGACGCTGGCGTGTGCTCGATCAACATGACTTCGGTCACCTCTTTTCTAGCCGTGATGAAGCGCGCGCGTTCCTGCGCGCGCTCAAGAAAGGACCGCAACCGCTATGATGGCGACTCAGACTCGAGCTGCTGCCGCAACCGGCAGGAAACACACGGTGATCCACCCGCGTAAGCAGCGATGGGCTATTTCCACTTTCGATCCGCCGATGGGACAGGTCACGACCAAAGACGTGGTCGACTACTTGCGCGGTGTGTTCGCACCTGACACAAAGGGCAAACCTCGCGGTGATAAAATCCACGAGGGGACTGGGGACACATGAGGTCCCCATGCATACAGCAGCAGTCTTTCTAGCGGGGTGCTGGCTTGGTGCCTTAGTTGGCTACTTTGCCTGCGCCCTGATGCAAATGGCTAAAGACGATGATGGACAAGATCACGAAGGAAGATCAAATCGCGCAGGTCCGGGGTTTCCTTCGGGCCTGCGATTACTTTCTTGAACTCAATGGCCGGTTTCCGCTGCGCTGCGTGCAGGCATTCCTCGCAGTAGCGCTACAGCCCGGTCAGAGCGCCAGCGACTATGCGCGGCAGTACGGGCTGTCGGCGTCGACGATGTCGCGTTTTCTTCTCGATATCGGCGAGCGCAATCGCTGGATGGAAAAAGGCCTTGGACTGATTGCTCGCGCCAATCCGTACAAGGAGCGGAACGCCGAGTACTACCTCACCGACAAAGGCGAGAAGCTCCTGCGCAAGGTTCTAGCTCAGTTCGATAGGAGATGAAGGAAGCGCCGCCATCGGGGGGTGAGGGGGGATGGGTGACGACGCTTCCTCGCTGCTCTCAACGCCTACGGGGGGTAGGCAATTCCACATTTAACACAGGAGAATTTTAAATGGCAGCAATTCCGATGACGTTCAACGGCGTTCTGTACGATCTGTACGGACGCACGACACAGCGTGTGGTTTTCATCGGCGAGGCCTCGTACACCGATGTTGGTATCGGCGGCGGGCCGATTATTCCGCCACCGCAACCCGGCGTACCTACTCATCCGATCGTTATTCCGGAGCCACCGCCGCCCAATGTCACGGTGCCGCCTCCGGGTTCGCCGCCGGTGATTATTGCTCCACCATCAGGTGGGCAACCAGTACACCCGATTGCCGCTCCAGCGTTCGTGATCATCGATTATCCAGGAATCGGCAAGGTACTTGTCCCGCAACCGCTACCGAGTAAGCCATGACAACGACAGATCCATACGACCCGATGCAGAGGATCGCCGAGCGGCTCGAGGCGATCGACGCCACGCTCGGCTTGGTTCTGCAGACGCTGCAGCAGATCAACCAGAATATGTTTCCGCCGCGTCTAGCCGGCGATCCCACCCAGCTCGACGCGGGCATACCAACCGAGGCAGAGCCGCGCACTGTGACATCGACCGATGCGAGCTGGGTCTTTCTCAACAGCACGCATAAGCGCCGCCAGGGCGATAAGCTCTTTCAGAGCACCGCACCGCCACAGCGCCTCGGTAATCCGCAAGCTCAACTCAATCCGTACTTCCGCCGGGTCCCGGCAATCAGAGAGGAGGAACGCCATGGTGAAACGACCGACCCCCAGCCTCGGGAGTGATGACGAAGACGGAGATAATGACGTGAACCGCCGCAGACTCGATCCGCTTGTGCGCGCGCTGCTCGGGCATCTACCGCAAGCGCACGCAGTGTGGCCGCCGCAGGAACGCCAGAAGTGGTTGCAGCTCTTGTCCGAGGCCTTCGGGGTGATTTACAAAGACGCCCCGGATCCGCCCAAGGGAGCTGCCGGTGCCAGCCAGCATACGGGAGGGCCTGTACAGCCTCCTGGCCAGCGTTGAGATCGATACAAAAGAACACGGGAGGACGCACGTCGAACCGTGGATGTCACAGCGCCTCGTCCTCGACGCTGTGTCTCAAGGCCTGCAGGACGATGTTCATGAGTTTTGCGTCCTCAAGTGCCGCCAAGTCGCCATCACCACAGTCGTCTCCGTCATCGAGCTGTTCTGGGCGCTCGCCAACCCTGGTCTACAGGCCGCGATCATCGCTGATAGAACGGACAATCTGGAACGCATACGTCGGATTTTCGCGGCGCTACTGGAAACATTGCCTGACCAGTGGCGGGGGCCAGAGCACAGGATCATTACCAACAATCGTAACGGGCTCGTATTTGCGAATCGCTCGACGGTTGACC
Organism: Xanthobacteraceae bacterium; assembly: GCA_035311445.1. Lineage (GTDB taxonomy): Bacteria > Pseudomonadota > Alphaproteobacteria > Rhizobiales > Xanthobacteraceae > JAJPKK01. The sequence continues at coordinate 3,311 of DATGCX010000376.1, forward strand.
TTCTGGCTGCTGGCACTAACCCGGACCTCGGTGCTTCACGAGCAATCAACTGCTTGCACGCCACCGAATGCGGAACGTGGAAATCGCTCGCCGGTGTCGAAAGTCTGAAAGCCTCGCTCGCACAAATCAATCCGCATCGCTTGTATATTTGGGAGAGCATCGCGAACGGATTCAACTGGTGGTACCACCATTGCATGAGGGCGAAAGAAGATCGTCACATGCGTTTTATATTCGCTGGTTTTTGGTCGAATCCTACATACACGATCCCGAAAGACAACGAGGATTACAAGACCTACTGGGACGGATCACTGACGCCCGAAGAGATCCAGCGAGCACGTTATGTTAAACGCGAGTACGGAGTCACTGTGCGACCCGAGCAGATCGCATGGTGGCGACGCGAGTCTGAGTACCGGCAAGAAGAGTACATGCTTCGTCATTATCCATGGACGGAAACCGAGTGCTTTATCGCTTCAGGAAGTCATTTTTTTCCAGCACAACGCACTCTTGAAATCGGTGAATCACTGGCCGCCGGCCCTCCGTACAAAGGCTATCGCTATGCTTTCGAGGAGCGCTTTCTTGCAAGCCGAATTGAGCAGACTACTGACCCCGACCTCGCCGACCTGAAAGTGTGGGAGCCACCAGACCCGCAAGGGGTGTATGTTATCGGCATCGATCCGAGCGGCGGTGGGGGTGGCGATGCAAACGATCACGCGATCGAAGTATTCAGATGTTACAGCGATCGGCTTGTTCAGGTCGCTGAGTTTAGGACTAACAGACCGCTCACCTATCAGATCGCGTGGGTACTCGCGCATATGGCGGGGGCCTATCGCGATCATCTCGCCAATCTCGAGGTGACCGGCGTCGGCGCCGCGATCCTGCCCGAGGTGCGCAATCTGCGGCAGCTCGCCGAGCGCGGCATCCTGCAGTCCGAGCCGAACGTCAACCAAATTCTCAACATGATCGGGAGCGTCCGGTGGTTCTTGTACAAGAGGCCCGACACGATGGGTGGCGCAGGCAATGTGATCGCCTGGAAAACAAATTACGACAACAAGAGGCAGACCTTCTCCGAATTGCGCGACTCATTGATGCTGCGCAGATTGGAGATACGGTCGCTCAAGCTCGTGCAGCAGCTGCAGGCAATCGTCGAAGACGAGGGCAACCTTGGCGCTGGCCAGGACACGGGCGAGAACGATGATTTGGTGTCTGCGACTGTTTTAGCGCATCATGCGTGGACTGAATGGAAACGTCCCGGACTGATAGCTCGTAATGTCACGTGGGAAAGCGTGAAAGGCGAGCGACCGCCACAGGATCCTGGGACGATGTTGAGCTTCGCTTTCTCAGAACACGTTCGCAAAATCAATCAGAAGGCGCAGCGTCGACAGGAACGTTTCTGATCCGGCCGGGAACCAACCTCCTCTCGGCAGGTGGCGGCAGCGTCTAATAGACGTGGATGGCGGTCCTACGGCTGGGCGCTGCCGCCTTTACGGAGTTAGACGATGCCAATCATCAGAACATATGGGTGTCCGGAATGCGGGTACCTTACGGACGTAACTTTAGATTCGGCCGCGTGGGACGAGCCACCGCCAACCTGCCCGCGGTGCGACGCGCGCGAGATGCAGCAAGAGTTCAAGCCGGTCGCCCTCGGCGGTTCGAATCGTTCGCGAGCAGTGGCGATCGCCCAGGAGATCGCGAGCCAGGACTACGGCGTCGCTGACTTCAATGCTGTCGCCCGCGACGGCGAGGTGCCGAAGGTCCGCTACAAGGATGCCGCGCCGCCTACCGCCTCGCAGTGGGCGGGTCCGACCTCCACCACGATGAGGATCGGCCAGGAGGCGCTCGAGACAGCGATCGCGCTCGGCCGTGAGACGCGCCTCAAGTATGGCTCAGGCCTCGACGTGCTGCACTCAGCGCTCAAGGCCGGCACGCAGCCTGATCTCATCGCCAACAGCAAAAAGAACGCCATCAAGGTCTGGTAATGACGCTCAAGATTCCCAAAAAAGTTACCGACCTCGAGGAGTGGTGTCGCGAAACGATCGACGAGTGCATGTCGAGCGCGTCCGATCGCGGCATGATCTACACCCGCGCGATGCAGTACTACTACCAAGGCTCGTACGACCAGAGAGCGGCGATATACAACAAAACAAAATCCTTCTGTGACCGTCTGAGCGGGTTTCTCTACCAACCAACCGATGTGCGATTTAACGTCGTGTTCGACTCGGGCGAGGATGAGAAAGTGCTCGAGCGCGCGCAGCTCATCGGCGAAAAGCTCTCGGCAGACTTCCGTATTGTTGATGCCGACGTCGTGTTCGCTGAAACCTTAACGCACAGCCTGATCAACGGCTGTCACTATCTGAAAGCGCGCCCGTCAGACAACCAAACCTTCAAGCTCGCGCCTGTGCACCCGCAAAACATGGGCGTGCTCAGCGAAACGGTGCAGGACCTCGAGGAGCAGGAGGCCTTCTGTCATATCTCCTATCCGACGCTCTCGCGCTTGCGCTCATGGCTCGAGGACGCTGAACATCCGCACGCTGATTCGATCATCGCGCGCATTGCCGAGGCGCGACCAAATGAAAAAGACGAAGAGCTGCCGACTTATTGGCACCAAATGATTGTCGGCGGATTGCAGCCGCTCGGCAATCCGGCGGATGCGCAGTCGCAAGCAGGCAACACGCAGGCGGCGGGGATCGTGAATGTCTTTCCCGTGCCCACGCCGTATCGACCACAGCGCAAGATCTCGCGCACGGTCCGCTTCTGCGAGCTGTGGGTGAAGGATCGCGATCGCGCCGGTGACTGGACCACACTGCAGGTCGTCTATCCGGACATCGTGATCGAAGGCGAGAACACGCGGCGCAATCTGTCACGTATTCCCGGCCGCTCCTCGTTCATCAAAGTACAAGCGCAGCCGACGCCCGGTTATCACTTCGGCCGCTCGATCATTGCCGACATCCAAATGTTACAAGATCTCTTAAACAAGAGACTTAGAGATCTGAAAGTCATGTGGGATAGAAACGTGAACGCCCCGCAGGTGCTCAGCGGCTTCACGTCAGTGACCGAGGAGATGTATTACAAAATTATTTCAGAAGGCGGGTTCATCACCGATCCGAATCCAAATGCCAAAGCGCAGAAGCTCCTCGAGCCGCCGCCCGAACACTACCTCGAGGAGTTAGAGTTCATCTGGAAAATGTTCGACGAAGCGAGCGGGTTTTCGCCGATCATGAGCGGGCAAGGCGAGCCCGGTGTGCGAGCTGGCGTTCACGCGCAGACTCTGGTGCGGACCTCCTCCCCCCGCCTCATTGATCAGGCCGCTCGCATCGAGCGCCAGCTCGCCGACGCCGGCTACGTAGGCCTGCGCATCATGCAGGCGATGGATGCGTTCATCTACAAGAGCGACAACGGCCAGGAGTTCTTGCTCAGTCAGCTCCCTGAGAATTTTCAGGTCATGGTCGACAGCCACAGCGCGTCGCCGGCGTTCGCCGAGGACAACCGGCAAGTCGCCATTGCGCTCGCCCGCGCCGGCGCGATCGACGCCGAGGACCTCGTGCACATGCTGCATCCGCCCGGTGCCGAGCTGATCATCAAACGGCTCAGGGATCGCAAGAAGGAACAGGCCAAGGCCGCTCAGGAACAGGATCAGAAGGAACTGATCCGCGATGTGCTTCGGTTGCCAGCGCGTAAGGGCGGTGGCGGGGGACGTGCGCCGAAGTAATACAGCCTCGTGTTGCATTGATGTACAATCTAGGGGTAGTTTACGCGTCGCTCGTCCTCTTGGGACATCGATGGCCGACGACCCCACCATGCCAGATCCCAGCGGGCCAGAAACTCCTTCTGGTCCTCCTGCTGGTGATCCAACTAACGCTGCTCCTCCTGGCGGCGGCCCAATGCTGGCCGCGCTGAGCCAGCAGCGAAACATGCCGCAGGTTTCCGCGCCGGGTCCGGGCAATCAGGCCGACGCGATGATGAAAGTGAAATCCGGCGTCGATCTGATTACGCAAGCGTTGCCGAGCCTGGGCGCAGGTACGCCGCTCTACAACGCCGCGCTCAAGGCGCTGCGCGATCTGAGCAAGCACCTCGCGCAGGGCGGCCCGACCGCCGGCGTGCAGCAGACGCAGTTGCAAGACCTGCTGCGCGGCACGCTGCAGCGCGCGCTGTTCGCGAAGATCATGGGTCAGCGCGCGGCGCAGGGTCAGGAGCAAAACCCGAATCAGCCTGCAGGTCCATCGCCGCAGATGGCGCAGGCTCCGATGCCTTCGATGGCACTGCCAGGGGCGTGAGATGGCTTACTTCGGCAGAGCCGGTCACGCCCTAAACCGCAGACAAAAATTTTGGCGAGCGGATCGGAAAATTCGACAAGACGCTGAGCGGGTCCGTCAGCAGTTCGTAGAGGAGAATACTTATGGCTCAGAATCGGTCCTACGATCCACCGATCACCGCGCCTCCAGAGACGCCACCGCGCACTGTGCTGCAGGTGGACACTCAGAGCGAAGTCTCCGAGTGGGGCGCGATCCCGAAGTGCGTGCCGAAACCGGAGGGCGGCGTCCCGTTGCAGCCGACGATCGTCGGCAAGAGCAATAGCGCTTGATCATGCCGCGCGAAGTCACAGACGAGGAATACAATTTCCTCCAAGGTCGCCGACAGGTCGCAGACTTCGTCGAGTCGATCTACAACGACCCGACGCTCAATCAGGAAGCAAAGGCGCTCATCAAAAAGAAATATCCGAAGCTCCAGATTCCGGACTACGACATCGAGCAAAAAGTCACCAAGCGGCTCGATGACGAGAAGAAGGCGCGGGAGGACGCTGAGGCTGCTGTCAAGCGCGAGCAAGAGACAACGGCCTGGAAAGAGCGGCGCGCTGAGACGCAGAAATCTTTCGGCTTCACTGACGAGGCGATGAAGAAGCTCGAAGACCTGATGCTGGAAAAGAACATCGGGGACTACGAAGCCGCCGCCGTCTATCTCGCCAGCAAAGAGCCGAAGGCGAGCGAGCCGACGTTCGACTCGACGCACTGGCATCACGACCGCCAAGAGGGCTTCAAGGAAATTGCTGCGGATCCTGAAGGCTGGGCTCGCAAAGAACTCCTTGCGGCTGTTCGTGCAGATGACGCAGCACGCAGAGGGCAGAGATGAAGCCGACTACTACAGTCAAGCAGTGTATCCGATGCGGGAAAGAATACAGTGGGCCGCTGTGGCACATGAAGCGGCGCACGTACTGCTCGACCGACTGCGCAAATGCAGCAAACAATCCACCAAAGAACAAACTCAATGCTCGCGGCTGGAGCATCGACAAGCACGGTTATAGAATTTTAACGGAACGAAAGCCTGGAACGAATTACCAGCAACCAGAGCATCGCGCTGTGATGGAGCAGATGCTTGGACGCAAGCTCTTGCCGCACGAAACCGTGCATCACAAGAACGGCGTTCGTCACGACAACCGACCTGAAAATCTAGAGCTGTGGACCGCCCGCCATGGCCGAGGGCAGCGAGTCTCGGACCTCCCAGTCGAAGACATTTGGAGCGGGAATATTCCCCGCTACCTGATCGACTGTCCTCTGTAGGAGTAGGAATATATGCCTATCCTTGGGGCCGGAATCATCCCGAGTGGGGCCGTCGGGCTAGAACTCGAAGCGACTATTCGCCGAGTCTTTGCTCAAATGGTGGTGATTTTAATTTACAAACAAAACCCGCTTCTCGCATTGCTGTTGCGCAATGCAATCAGAGCAAGCGGCGGCGTGTCGCCCTATACGCAGCCAGTGCAGACGGGCGCGTACGTCACCTCGAGCTGGATGGGGCCTGCAGGTCAATTCAACATTCCTGCCGACGTTGCTGCGACGGTCAACGCCGAATGGAACATGTGTGCGCTGGCAACGCCGGTCACGTCTTTCGGCCTCGAGCAGCTAGTGACGCAGGATGCGATCGCTGTTGCCAGTCGCCTCATGTTGAAATTAAACGATCTAAAAAACAGCGCACTCGCATCGCTCGCGACAGCGCTGTTCGGCACAAACGGCGCAAACGTGCTGCAAATGTTCGGATTATTGGACGCGTACGACGATGGCACCGCCGTCGACGTGTTCGGTGGTCTGTCACGAACGACATATCCGACGTGGAAAGGCCTCAAGGTCGCGACTGCTGGAGCAGTTCTGACGCGCGCAGCATTCATTCCGAAATTGCTGCAAGCAGCAAAGAACGCCGGCGGCGAGGCGATCGACTTCGTTGTAATGTCAGTGCAGGACTGGACAACGCTCCTAACAGACTTCCTCGCACTCGAGCGCTACAACAATGATCCTTCCATGCGATGGGGCAAAGACGATCCAGTTAATTCTGGTTTCAGAGGATTGCTACTGGGTGATACGCCGATCTTCTTTGACCTCAATTGCCCAGTCGGCACAGCCTTCATGTTCAACAGCAAATACATCAGCCTCGTTGTACATGAGGATGCAAACTTCGCTTGGACGGGATGGTACTCGACAATACCTCAAGGACAGATCGCATCGGTTGGTCTGACTCTCACCGCGTTAAATCTTGTCTGCAGCAAACCGTCGAGCGGCGCGATCCTCACCGGCATCACCGGAGGTCAGGCTTTCTAGATGACGCCGCGCTATTACACACCGAATGATCTCTGCTTTCTGCAGACGCGCGTCGCCTTGCCTGCACCGTGCCCGCATTATGTGATCCCGGGCTCGCACGCATACGATCCGTTCTACGCGTGGCAGATCCCGCCATTTCCTTTCCCGCGTGCGCCCTGGCCGTTTGAGAGTGAGACTCGAGCTGCAGGGACAGGCCTGCTCACGAGTTTTATCGGTCAGCCCTGCACGCCGGGGACGTCGTTGCAGTCGTCTCTGCAGACGGCAGCGCAATCGTTTCAACGACCGCCGTGGGCGCAGCAGGCCTTAACGCGAGGTCGCTGATGGGTGAGATCGAGCCCCAGACGGTGATCACTCCGACGCCGATGCCGACGACCAAGTCGTTGGTGCCGGCGGCCAGCTCGCCGATCGGCTTCCCCGCGCCGCCAGTAGATGCTGATTTCAACGTCGCTGCTGGCTCGGTCGCGACCGCGACCGGCACCTCGACTGGAACGACGAGCCTGACGCTCACTGGCGTGTCGGGACAGATCGGCACCAACGACGTAATCACTGGCACTGGTGTTCCGGCAGGACTGAGGATTGTTAGCCAGCAGAGCGGCACTCCCAGCGGCAACGGCGTCTATACGACGAGCGCAGTGTCGACACTGGCCGGTGTTGCGCTGACGTTTACTGGATCGAAACCGATTGATCCTGCCGGCAACGCGCCGCCGATCGTCGTCAACCCAGCGACCGTCATTCCTGGCGAACCGCTGAGCAAAACCGGCGTCGCCACCGGCACCGGCACATCTACCGGCACAACAAGCTTGACGGTCAGTAGTGTTACCGGCGCAATCGTAATCGGCTCGACCATCACCGGAGCGGGCGTGCCGGCCGGGACGACGGTCACCGCTGGTCCTGCAGGCGGTGGCGCTGGCACTTATACGACGAGCGTTGCGACCACGCTTACGGCGATTGCGCTGACGTTTACGCCCTTCCCCTACACGCTGGTACTGCCGACGTTCTCGTGGATGCCGCTCAAGGTCGGGGCCACATCAAAATTTAATCAATCGGCCTATCCGCCGTTCGGCACATCCGGCTTCCCGTGGAATCCCACGCCGCCGCCGGCGGCACCTGGGCCATAGGAGGGCACCATGCCCGACGAAACACTACCGACCGCAGAAGGCGAGCCGCGAATCAAGATTGCCGGCGAGAACACACAGTCGACCGGCCCGGTGAAGTATGCGGAAGGCCCGCCTCCTACTCCTGATCAGGAGCAACCGCCGCCTGAGCCGCTACCTCCACCAGAGCCTGAGGAGGAGGACCCGGAAGAAGATGCTCCAGCAGTATCTCACCGACACAAGAGATCATCTAAACGATAGCGGCGGCCAGTTCTTTGATGAGCCGACGCTTGTCCGCTACATCAATCGTTCGCGCCGGCGCATCTGCGCCGCGAGCGGTTGCTTGCGTATCGTGCCTGAAGGCACGGTGACGGTGAGAAACCAAGAGGTCTATCCGTTCTCGGCGTGGAATAGTCTGGTGCAGGACCAGCTCCCTGGCGCGCAGTCGATCCTCGCGTGTCGGTCGTTGGCGATTGCGATCGGCGTCGGCGGCTGGAAACCGATGTGGCGCAGGCTCGTGTGGTCGGATTTCCAGGCGAGGTTCAGAATATATAATTCAACGTTCTGGGGTGTAATCTCCGAACCGGGATGGTTCGCGCAATACGGATCTGGTCCGAATGCTGCGCTTTATCTCGCGCCCATTCCGTCGCAGCGCTGCCCGATGGAGGTCGATCTCACTTGCATTCCGGCCCCCTTGCTCACAGACAAAGACGTTGACCCGATTCCCTATCCTTGGACCGATGCGGTTTCGTACTGGGCCGCTGTGCTCTGCCTGCTGCAGCAGCAGCGCGGCCAGGACGCGCAGATGATGGCAACGTTGTTCAATCAGGACATGCCGATCGCCGCCAGTGTGGTCTGCCCACAAATGATCCAGACCGCGTACGGTGCGGTGCTGCGCTCCGCATGAGATCTGTCCTTCGACTAACCCCGATGCAGCAGAAAATATGCCGACTCATCGCGCAGCGGCCTCGTCGGGCTGCAGATCTTTTATGGCTAATCTGGCAACTCCACCCGGCGGACGCGCCTGACATCTCCTGCATCAAGGCGCACATCTACGCGATCAACTGCAAGCTCTGCTATTGTGGCCTGCGCATCATAGCCAAGCGCGGCGAACCGTATCGAATTTTCAGAGTGAGGCCACATGGCAATCCAAAGCTCAAACGCACCAGACATTTTGACCCTGGATCAGTGGAAGGGCCTCAACCAGCAAGCACAGCGCGGATCGATCGACGATCAAGAAGAGTTCTGGAACGAGAACTTGTTCGCGATTGGACCGGGAAATTTGCGGACATGTTGGGGACGTAGCGAGCCGCTCTTTACCGTGCCAACCAGCGCGAAAATCGTGCGGATGTTTTTCGGATTTATCGGCAACGTGACGCCGCAATTCGGCGCACCGCCGCCGGGACGATACTGCTGGGCGTTTACCGACGACGGACACATCTGGCAGGTCGACCTCGATATGGCCGGCGCGAATGACCTCGGCCAGATCTGGGAGCCGGTCGCGCCGCACTACTGGGCCAGCGCGGTAGTTTGGCGGCCACGGTTTTTTGGTTCTGTCGCCGGCCAGAACGGTGGTGTGCTGTTCGGTAGTCCACAGGGTCTGTATGCGTGGGACGGTACGACGCTGACGTCGCCCGGACAGCCAGCACCCGATTGGCTAACCGACCTCGCCGAGACGGACCCAAGTGGGCCCATCCCACCAATGCCTGAAGGACTCCCCGGCATCTACGCGATGGAGGTCTACCAGAGCAGATTATTCGTAGCAGGCAAAGACGTAATTTCCTTCAGCGCGCCATCGAACGGTGCCGATTTCAGCACCACCAACGGCGGCGGCTCGCTTGGCTATTTTGGCAACAAGCTCACCTACACGTACATGGATCTCGCGGCGAGCGCGGGTTATTTGTTTGTCTTCGGCGACAGCTCGACGGATCTTATCAGCGATATCCAGCTCACGGGCAACGGCTCCCCGGAGTCCCCATACACCACCAATTTCAATTATGCGAACCTCGATCCGCAGGTCGGACATCGCTTTCCCCGTCCAGTCGGTCGCGTCGGCCGCTATTTCGTCATGCTGAATGGAGCAGGCATTTTCGAGATGCAAGGAGGCGACGCGCGTGAAATCGGCGAGAAAACAACTAACGTCTACAACACGCTCGACACCAGTCAGTATTTACCAACGATGGCGACGGCGACCATGTTCGGTTTCCGCGTCTTGTTGGTGAATGGCCGCTTCACGGATCCTTGGGGCAAGACGCGCAATCTGCTCTTGATGTGGCACCCGGTGCGCGGCAACGCGTTTTGGTCAGTAGCATCTCAAGGACTCGAGCTGACTGCGATCGGCCATTACGAGCAAGATTCGATAATTACGCCGTACGGCACAGACGGCACGCACTTGTATCAGCTCTTCGCTAGACCGGATGGCCTGCTGAAGAAAACTCTGGCGACCAAACAAATGCGCGGCACCGGACGCGCACAGCTCGTGGTCAAAAATTTCAAGCGTTTGTATCTCGAGGTAGCAAATAACACGCCCCACGCTGCCGTTAACATCACCGGCACGATCAGGAGCGGCGGCGGCGTACCGGGTGGCACCGAGGATATTGGCTTCCGGCTTCCCAACGGTGAGGATTTCGACATCATCCCGCAGCCTGTGTCTGGTAGTGGAATTTGGGCTCAGGCCGACCTTCAGTCGGCTTCACCTGACTTTACGATCGAGCGGTTGCACGTTGCCGCTGAAGAACGTACGCTGTTCGGTGCGTAGACCGCCGCGCGTAAGAACCAACTCGCAAGAGGAGAAGAGCAGATGGCACGACGTGGTCGTAGAGGCCGTCGCGGTCGTCGTGGGCGTCGGTAGACGCTCACATGGCACGCAAAGGACGGAAAGCCGTAAGGCGGGGCGGTCACAAACGCTTCCCTAAACGGAGACGCTCGAAGAGGTGAGATGCCTCGCATCGGGCTTCGCAATACGCAAAATCTGCGCAGGCAGATGCGCGTCAAACCTTGGCGGTTGCCCAAGTGGCGACCGCGTCTTTACAGCTATCGCAAAGGGAGACGACTCTGATGGCACGAGGTGCATATCTCGGCCCACGCTCCCGCGTAGATCCCGCTGGCAAGCTCGGTCGCCTGTACCGCCCTGCGACTCGCATCCGCCGCCATCGTGGTCACCGCCAGGGGGTCGGGCGAGGCAGACGACGGTATTAGTCGATGCGTCCCGATAAAGCACCGGGCCGGCGCGGCCCAGTTAAGCGCATGCCCTGGTCCGGCGACGGTTGGCCTTCGGACTGGCGCGGTCCTCGGCGCGGACGCAAATCGCCGCGACCGGGTGCGCGCACTGGTCCGGTGCGAGGCCGCCGCCGGTGAAACGCCGCCACGCACCGAAGAAGTTTCGGCTTCGCTCAACGGATCCGCCTGAGGTGGAGTTCCACAAGACGGTTGCGGATCTACTCGACTGGATTCTGTTGCCGCCGACAGTGTGGACGACGTTTCCGGCCGGATGGGGCCAACTGCCGATCACCACTGCGGCGCGGCTCAAGGCCTGCGGCCTCAAACCGGGTTTCCCCGATATCTTCGTCTGGCGTTGGGATGGCCGTTCTGTCGGACTCGAGCTGAAGAAGGTCGGCAAGAAACCGACTGAAAATCAGCTCCTCATGCACGATCGACTGAGCGCGGTCGGTGTCCCGGTATATGTCTGTCAGGATGTCAACGAGGTGATCACGGCGTTGCGCGCGTTTAAAGTGCCGCTGCGCAAAATGGCGATCGACGGAGTGTATCATGCGCAAGATCACGACGGCGAAGAAGCGCGCGGCGCGGCGTAACCTGCGCAAGGCGCGCGCACGCAGGAGAAAATGATGGCACAGCATCGCGGGAGGCAAGGCGAATGGCCGATCGCACAGAGGAACGATCCCGAGGCATGTTTTCTCAACTCGGACGGCTACCAGAGGAGCGATCGCTCAGTCGCAGGGCCTTTGCGTCTTGGCACAGAACCGGGCGTTGGACCACGCGGTCCCTCCGTCGCAAACGAGAGAGTCGAAGGTCGGAGCGACATGGGAATGGATCGCGTTGATCCGAGGCGCTTTGATCCGATGGGCACCGATCTCAATCGCACTGGACCGCGTCCCGATTCGGGCTTGATCGCGCAAATCAAACGCAGCGGTTATTGATGTCACGCGCCTCGCTGCTGACCCGGAGCGATCGGTGGTTTGATTTCGAGCATGCAATGGCGCACCGCCGAGCGCTCGCGGTGATCGGCTTCCAGCCTGGATTTACGCCGCAGACTGGCTCAACGGCGCAGCCGTTTCCGCCACGTCCGCCGTTGAGCAAGTACAGCGCTATTCCGTATTTCATCGAACCCGAACAAAACACAGCGCGACGTGCAGGCAAATGGCACTTGAACCACCAGCAGGCACACAACAATGCGCTGCAAAATTTGCCATCGCGATATTTCTGGCAATACTTCACGACGACCGTGCCGCAGCCGCCGCCCAATCCGCCGCTGACGTTCCAGACTCCGCCGACAATAACGTACGGTTTAAGGATCGGCGGAATTTTGATAGACACGAGCTTCGCTGACGAGCGGCAACTCCGATGGTGGGAATTTCAGAATCACATGGAGCACTACGTCGGGTCGAAATCGATTGCGCCGCCCCCAGCCCCAAAGCCCGCGCCGCAATCGACGTTCCCGTTCTGGTAGACCCTAGTCAGCCTCGGATTATGACCGAGGCCGATTTTGAGTGGCTCAACTACCTCTGCAAAAAACGCTACTCACACAAATACGACAGCGACACCACGGCGGGGTGGTTCAAGAACGTTGTGCTTAAATCACCGTTGATGTTTCTTGCCTGTCGCACGCAAGACGCGTTCGCGATCACGCTGATCTCAATCACCCCCTGGCTCCCCAACAGCATCGAGGCCAATCTGGTCTTCGTCTGCGCTGATGACGACTGCATGTGGCAGGCGATAAGGTTGCTGCGTTCCTCGATTGACTGGGCGAAGCGGCGTGAGTGTTCGCTCTGGCGCATGTCTTCAGATACCGACTACGATCTCGCGCCGCTCGCCCGCCGTTTAGGAGCAACAGAACTCTCGCCGCGATTTTTGTTGAGGCTCAAGCCATGACCGGCATGGAAGCGATCGGCCCCATCGTGGGAATGGCAGGCAAGGCGGCGCAAGCAGGCGGTGGCGGCAAGGGCGGTGGCGGCGGTGGTGGGGGTGGACCGAGCCAGGAAAGCGCAGCACTCGCGCAATATCACCTCGGAGAGAATTTACTGGCGGCGCGCCACGGTTTCGCCGGCACCGGCACCGGGGCGTCGACAATGGCGACGCAGGCCTCGGAGGGCGCGCGCAATAAGTGGGCGGAGGAGATGTCGAAGGCGGCCAATGCACGCAGTGATGCGCAGGCCGCCGCGAACTCACAGCTTCAACAGCTCGCACAGCAGAACCAAGAGAACCAAGGCTTCCAGGCAGGCTCGCAAGGCGGCTTCGGCGCGCAGAGCGGCAGCTTCGGTCAGCCAGGATAGGTGACGCCATGGGCGGCATGATGGGCGGCGGCGGCAAAGGCGGTGGTGGTGGTGGCGGCGGTGGTGGCAACACTCTGGCCGACGCGTTCTTTGCCGAGCAGGCGCTCGGGCAGAACGAGCAAGCGGTCCATAATCGCTACCAGCAGCTCGGCATCGGCAAGCCGCATACAGGTACTGCAGCGGGAGCTGCGGCGACTGGTCAAAGTCTGACGTATGGCGGACCGTCGACCATGGAGCAGATGGACATCGGTACTATCCCGACGCGCACCGGCGGCGCGATGGGCATGGCCGACGCGCTGATGGGGCAGTTGTTCAACCCACAAAGAGAAGCGGGTTTCGGTCCTGGCGGGCCGCTCGAGCAGCTCGCGCAGCAGCAACAGCAGCAAGAGCAAGCCGGTTTCGGCGCAGCAACGGGCGGGTTCGGTAGAAGCAGCGCATTCGGGTGATCAGATGGCAGACGCAGCAGGCGCAATGGACCTCGGCGGTGGTGCGCTCGGTGGCATGGGCGGTGGCGGCGGCGGCAAATCCGGCGGTGGTGGTGGTGGTGGCATGACCGACCCGATGAGCGGGATGGGCATGGGTGGCGATTCGTCGTTTGGCGGCGGCGGCCTGTCAGATCTCGCCGGCGGCGGCAGTCCATTCGGGTTTGGCGAAACTTCGACGTCATATGGCGGCAACATCGCTTCGCAAGCGCAGGCAGCGCAGGATCCCACCGGCTCGACCGGCGCACAGCAATCGATCGAAGCAAGCCAGCCTTCGCCTGGTACCCCCGGCGGCGGCATCGGTGGCACACAGACCGGGCCGCAGAGCCTCGGCCAACTCGCCCAGGGGACTGGCGAACCGATGGGCAGTCCGAGCCAGCCGTTCAGCGTGCCGACAACAGCAGTGCAATCCGCGCAAGCACCGACCACGCCGATCCCCGGATCACAGCCCACAGCTCCAGCCGGCGGTGTTACGCCAACACCGACACCGACACCGCCTTTCGGTGCGTCGGGTGCTGGTGCGTTTGGGGGACCGCCGTCAGACTTTGCCAGCCAATTTCGCAGTGACGTAAATCAGATCAATCTGCAGAACCCGGAGCAGCCGCTCCAGTCAGCGATCAATCAAACAATGCCGGGGACTGCTGATGTCGGAGGCCCGGATCAGCCTGCAGCCGCGCCAACGCCGACGCCAGCCCCGCTATCGCAGGATCAAGCCGCAAGTGCTGCAGGTGTGCCGAGAGAGCCGCCAACCACTCCGGATCTTGTGCCGCCCTCGGAGCAACCACAAACCTCGAACGTCGCGGCGAAGAGCGACCGCTTGGATAGCTCGACGTTTGCCGAACGCTTCCAGCCGGCACTCGATCAGCCGCTCGACACGATCCCACAATCTCTTCGGCAGGAGGGGCTGCAGAAGCTTGCTGAGCAATTCAACAAAGAGCCGACATTCGCCAACATAGAAAAACAGTACGAAACCCCAACGCCATCCCCAGCAGAAAAACCACCAGCAGCACCCGCTGCGCCGAAACGCGCGCCTACAGCAGCGCCACGTACAGCAGCGCCACGTACAGCAGCACCACATGCTGCGCACCCGGCGTATCGCACTGATCCATACGGCAACACTTACACCACGCAGCCGGGATATCAGCCGAGCCCGATGTCGCCGTTGCCGGCATACCC
>DATGCX010000377.1:0-6317 GCA_035311445.1 Xanthobacteraceae bacterium
ACCGATGCCGACCAGGATGATCGACAGCGCGAACGGAACGCGCCAACCCCACGTGGCAAAGTCGTTGCCGGCCCAGGCGCTAAACGCCAAGATCGCAAAGTTGGACAACAACAAGCCGCAGGGCACGCCGAATTGCGGCCACGATGCAATCAGACCGCGCTGACCATGCGTGCGCGACCATTCCATCGCCAACAGCACTGAGCCGCCCCATTCGCCACCGACGCCGATGCCCTGGATCATGCGGAGCACGGTCAACAGGATCGCGCCCCAGATGCCGATCGAGGCATAGGTCGGAACGAAGGCAATAGCGAACGTCGCCAGTCCCATGCACATCAGCGTGGCGATGAGCGTAGCCTTGCGGCCGATGCGATCACCGTAATGGCCAAAGATTGCCGCGCCGATGGGACGGCCGACGAAGCCGATGAAATAGGTGCCGAAGGCGAGCAGTGTCGCCGACAGCGGGTCCTCGTTCGGGAAGTAAAGCTTGCCAAAGACCAGGCCGGCGGCCGTGCCGTAGAGGAAAAAATCGTACCACTCGATTGCCGTGCCGACCGTCGACGCAATGACTGCTTTGCGCAGCTGTGCGCTATGTTCGGCCTCAGGTAACGTGCCTACTGTCGTCGCCATAGCCATTGGCTTATCTCCCCGTTTCCTTCGCTCTTGGAGCGCGGGCTTGTCGCCGCCCGGTCCCCAAGAGCAACGATACTTCCGCCCGTCGGCGATGGCTATAGCGAACGGGCCGCTCCCCGCGGCGACTTCATGCCCGCGGGCAGGGGGTCGGGATGGCTATTGGGTCGGGCGGCTTGACGCCATCACCGTGACTGGCGTTTCGCGATAGGAGTCGGGGAACAATCTTTTGAGATTGTCGAGCTTTGGCAGGTCATTGAATACGATGTAGGGATATGTCGGGTGCAACACCAAAAAGTCCTGGTGATAGTCCTCGGCCGGATAGAACCCCGATAAGGGCTCGAGCTTAGTCACAATCGGGCCGCCAAAGACATGCGCCTGTTGCAGCTGGGCGATATAGGCACTAGCAATCCGCCTCTGTTCGTCGTCTGCATAGAAAATCGCGGAGCGGTATTGCGTACCGAAATCCGGGCCCTGCCGATTAAGCTCAGTCGGATTATGGGCGACCGAAAAGTAGATCTGCAGGATCTTGCCGTATGAGATATGCTGGGGATCGAACGTGATCGAAACGGACTCGGCATGGCCGGTTCTGCCGGTGCCGACCATCTCGTAGCGTGCCGTGTCCTTCTGGCCGCCGGCATAGCCGGAAACCGCATTGGTGACACCTTTGGTGTGCTGATAAACCGCCTGCACACCCCAGAAGCAGCCACCCGCCAACACTGCCGCTTGCAATCCACCGGCTGGGACAGCGTCCGCTGCCGGCGCCGGGATAACGACCGCTTGCTCGGCTGCCGCAGCATGCCGCGTGCGCAGGCCCGCCAAAGGAACCGCCGTCAAAACCGCGAGCACACCCTGCAAAACCGTTCGGCGTGCGGCGCCCTCAACACCTGCCGCATGGGTTCCTGCAAATCTGCGCTGCATGTTGTTTCCTCCTGGCATCTGGCGGTCGGACCGCGCTGTCGAGCGACTTCATAGCCAGGGCGAAGCCGGCGCGCCAATCACAAAGCCGATCCGGACGAAAGTCGAGACGTTCACGGTTTTGTGTCCAAAGGGAAGCGCTGAAGCGCTTTCACACCGCCGGCCGCTCTCAGTGTCAGCCGTCAGTGAGTCCAAGGGGTACGCCGGCTATAGGCGAAATTGTCGGAGTAAGAGATCCTTTGGCGCTTTATCGGCTGGGCATCGAACACCTGATAGGCGATCCCGTTGCGTTCGCAATAGGCGATCGCCTCTTGCTTGGTGTCGAATTGAAGCCGCAGCTGCTGCTTCATGTCGCCCGAACTGGTCCAGCCCATCAGCGGCTCGACGGACCGCGGCTGCTCGGGCTCGTAGTCTAAGACCCATTCCTTGGTCTTCGCCCTGCCCGATTGCATCGCGGTACGGGCCGGCTTGTAAATCCGCGCGGTCATTTTCAACCGATCCCGTCAACGAAGTGGCAAATCCTGACCGCGCAAACGCAAGCGCTCGCGGAAAAGCGCGGCCGGAACTGGTCGGGGCAGCAGGATTTGAACCTGCGACCTGCAGTACCCAAAACTGCCGCGCTACCAGGCTGCGCTATACCCCGCCTGTCGCCGAACCGGATACCCGTTTCGCCATCGGGCAGCAAGAATATGTTCTCTACCGCCCAACCCCCCCGCCGAAAAACGACCCGGTGACGCGGTCGCCGGCGGCAATGCCATATTTGCGCGCGGTGCCGGCGATGACCTCAAGCACAGCCCGCACCGGGCGCCCGGATGGGATCAGATCGTCCGACATAGGCTTGGCGTCTTGCGCAACCCGTACGACGCGCCCGTCGCTGGCGATGAAAATCATGTCGAGCGGAATATAGGTGTTGTGCATCCAGAATTGGACCGGCTGGTCCTCCTGGAAATCGAACAGCATACCGCGGCCCTCGGGCAGCTCCTTGCGGTACATCAAGCCGAGCGCGCGCTCAGCGGTATTGGTCGCAAGCTCGACCGAGAAGGCGTGCACGCCGGTTCGCGTCACGATTTCGATGGTGTCTTGCCCGCCCGCTCGCGCCACCGGCACGGCTGTGGCGAAAGCCCAGCCAACGACGACTAACGCGGCCAGCAATCGAAGCGAATGGGTGAATGCTATGCGGAAGAAAAGGCCGGCTGGATCTAATGCGATGCGGGCCCGAGCGGCCCGCTCTCCGGCCGCACCTCCGCCGCCATCAGCCCTTTCGGTCCTGGTCCATATCGAACCAGGACGAATTGGCCTGGGCGCAATTCGGTCATGCCGAAGCGCCGCAACGTTTCCATGTGCACGAAAATGTCGGGCGTCCCCTCCCCTCGCGTAAGGAAGCCGAATCCGCGAAGCCGGTTGAACCATTTGACCTGTGCTCGTTCGAGACCGCTTGTTGGCGCGACCGTAACATGGGTGCGCGGCGCCGGCATCTGGGCGGGATGAACCGCCGTGGATTCGTCCATTGTGATGATCCGGAACGCCTGAAGGCCTTTCGGCCCGGCAAGCGCTTCGCAGACCACTCGCGCCCCCTCATAAGCCGTCTGGTAACCATCACGACGCAGGCAAGTCACGTGCAGAAGCACGTCAGGCATGCCGTTGTCCGGAACGATGAAGCCATAGCCTTTGGCGACATCGAACCACTTGATAACGCCCAAGACCTCGATGGCCCCTGCGGAGGAGGTTTCATCTATGGGTGACGACTCGGGCTCGAGACCCGGTCTGAGAGATTTTTGTTCGATCCCGTCCGACGCCATGACGCGTGGCCGCCGCCGCTTCTGTGCTGGCGCCCGACGGGCGCTTCACGAATCTTCTTCGGAATCGAAGATAACACCGGCGTTCCGACGCGAAAGGACAAAAATGCAACACTGTGCCAAAAGTGTCATTCCCTGTGTACAATGTGCATCTTACGCGGCGGATTGCGCCGCCACGAACGGTTCCAGCACCGTTCCGATGTCATCGCGCACGACAAGATCTGCAATTTCGTCGAAATCCGTCGCTTCGCGATTGATGATCACGAGTTTTGCGCCGCTCCGTTTCGCCAGCAGCGGAAGCCCGGCCGCCGGCCAAACCACAAGCGATGAGCCTATCGACACGAGAAGATCGCAAGCTTGCGCCAAGTCCTGGGCACGCCGCACTGCGGTATCCGGCATCGCTTGGCCGAACGAGATGGTCGCGGTCTTGATGTAACCGCCGCATGTAGGGCAATCCGGAGCACAGCCGTTAGCGGCATCGATACGCCGGCGCACCCAGACCAATTCGTACCGTGCGTTGCAGTCGAGGCACGCAGCAAAGGTCGTATTGCCATGCAGCTCAATCACGTGTTCTGGCGGTATTCCCGAGGCTTGGTGCAGATTATCGATATTTTGCGTGACCACGGCCGGGACCTTGCCTGCCCGATAGAGGTTCGCCAGGGCCCGGTGGCCACGGCCTGGTTTTGCGCCTGCGAATTTCTCTTCCATGGCGAAGCGGCGCCGCCATGATTGATTGCGCGCCTCCTGGTTCGACATGAACTCTTCGAACGGGATCGGCCGGTTCTTGGTCCACAGTCCGCCTGGCGACCGAAAGTCGGGGATACCGCACTCGGTCGAGATCCCTGCTCCCGTGAAGGGCACGACCGTGCGTGCCGCGTAGACCATATCCCGCAGCCGCGCTATGGCACTTTCGAGGTCAGGCGCAATCATTGGTGATCAGCGAAGCTTTTCATAACACGGGCCGCTGTCATACAGTCATCGTTCGATAAAGCGAAATGACTTAGTCGGATGACATTTCGGATGACATTTCGCTTTAGTTCTTGTTTAAGCACGATCTTTTCCGAAAACCGGTATCCACTTTTCGGGATCATGCTGTAGCGGAGGTTTTCAAATGCGGTATCTGCATACAATGCTGCGCGTGCGCGATCTCGACGCGGCGCTCGACTTCTATTGCAACAAACTGGGCCTTGAAGAAGTCCGCCGCCGTGTGGACGAGAAGAATAAATATACGCTGGTGTTTCTTGCCGCGCCCGCGGACGACGAGCTCGTTGCTAAGGGTCCGGCAACTCGCCAGGCGCCGCTGGTCGAGTTGACCTACAACTGGGATAGCGAAGATTACGGCGAAGCACGCTATTTCGGTCACCTCGCCTACGAGGTGGACGACATCTACGCGCTCTGTGAGAAATTGATGAAAGCCGGCGTGACGATCAATCGTCCACCACGCGACGGCAATATGGCCTTCGTGCGTTCTCCCGATAAGCACTCGATTGAGTTGTTGCAGAAGGGCTCGCCACTGCCGCCGAAGGAACCGTGGATTTCGATGCCGAACAGCGGGAAGTGGTGATCCGCCCCGACAGGCGGCCGGCTATCGCGCCGAAAAGCTTCGGTAAAATGGTCTGCTTGGTTGCTGCTTGGGGCAAAGGTCTCTATATGTCGCCCGCTTTGTGTATCGGTATTCGTCGTTACATTTGCGCCCTTCGTCTAGCGGTCCAGGACATCGCCCTTTCACGGCGGAAACACGGGTTCGATTCCCGTAGGGCGCGCCAGATAAATCAATGACTTAAGCGAAACGCCTAAATCAATATTCAAAAAATATTCAATATGCGGGGTCGTCAAACTGGCACAGTTCTGATGTCCCCCGCTTCCCGCCGCCCTAGTCGGTATCCGACAGCGCCGCGCCCAGCTGCGGCACCAACGATGATCACTCAGGTGTCAATCAATTTCAGCACCCGAAGCTTTGATGATCGGCGCCCATTTCGCGAGTTCGCCTTTGACGAAGTCGGCCGTCGTCTCGGGTGTACTGTCCGGCGTTGGATCGACGCCGGCCTTTTCCAGCGCGGAGGTCACCGCCGGATCGGCCAGCGATTTGTTGATGGCCGCGTTGAGCTTGTCGACGATCGGCTTTGGCGTGCCGGCAGGGGCGAGAAACACGTTCCAGGTGTAGCATTCGAATCCCGGCAAACCTTGCTCCTGCAAAGTCGGCAAATCCGGCATCGCGGCCACGCGCTTTGCCGTGCCGGCGCCAAGCGCACGGAGCTTACCAGATTTTGCCAGCGGCAGCGCAGTCGGCGTGGGATCAAATGCCATCGCGATTTGGCCACCCATCAAATCGGTATCCATTGGGGCAGACCCCTTATAAGGGACGTGCGTAATGTCGAGGCCTCCTGCGAGCGATTTGAATTCCTCTCCGCATAGATGAAGGATCGATCCAAGTCCCCCAGAGCCGTAGTTGTATTTGCCAGGATTGGCCTTGATCAGAGCGATGAGGCTCTTAACGTCGGTCGCTGGAACGGCGGGATGTACAAGGAGCAGTGTCGGCGTGATGCCCACTCGGCCTAGTGGGGCAAAATCATGCACCGCATCGTAAGGTATGTGCTTATAGAGCCCGGGATTGATTGCATTAGTGGACACCGTTGCCATTAAGATCGTGTAGCCATCAGGCGTCGCCCTCGCAACGGCCTCGGCCCCGATATTGCCGCCGGCGCCGGTCTTGTTTTCGACGACGAACCGCCGACCGAGCAGCTCTCCCATTTTCGCGCCCATGACGCGGCCGACGATGTCGGTAGGTCCGCCGGCAGAGAACGGGATGATCATCTGGACTGGGCGAGTCGGATAATCGTCGCGCGCATACACAGAACTGGCAGCGAGCGCCACCATCACGAGCGTTCCGGCAAACGCCTGAGGCGCAGTCCGCTTGCCCAATGTAATCAAAGATTTGCGGCAGAGTGGCAGATTTTTGCCCATGACGTCTCCTCC
>DATGCX010000378.1:0-3657 GCA_035311445.1 Xanthobacteraceae bacterium
AAGGGGGACGGCTTCCCCGGAATGCCGAGCGTCATCAGGACGCGGCCATCGAGCGTGCAATGGCGCACCGTATGGTCGCCATCGTCCGTCAGCCAGATCGTGTCGTCAGGCGCGACATGCACGCCGTGCGGCTCGCAATGGGGCCGGGTAAAGATCCCTTCGCCCCAGGTGCGTAGCAGATTGCCCTCGCTGTCGAATACCGCAATCGGATGGTCGCCGCGATTGAAGGCGTAGACGTTATCCTTGCTGTCGACCCCGACCGCAGCGCAATCGCCGAGCACGATCTCGTCCGGGATTTTCGCCCAGCTCTCCTCGACCTCGAACGTCCACTCGCCGCTGCCGAGCATCACGGTCATCGGGTCTCTCCCGATCTGGATCGCGGGGATAGTGAGCGCCTCGCCCGCGGCCAGCAAGTCGGCTCAGCTGGCGAAGTTGTTCTGGATCGAAGAAGGCGCGCGGGGCTGCGGGCGGGCCTCAAGCCGCGAGTGTGGCAGGCCGGACCTTTCAACTCCACGGGAGCAATTCGGCGAGACGCGAGGCCGGGTGATCGGCGATCCGGGCGAGCACGTCGGCGAGCCAGGCCTGCGGGGCAATGTCGTTGAGCTTGGCCGTGGCGATCAGCGTGTACATCGCTGCGGCGCGTTCGCCGCCGCGGTCGGAACCGGCGAATAGCCATGACCGGCGCCCTAGGGCAACACCGCGCAAGGCGCGCTCGGCGGCATTGTTGCTGAGGCAGATGCGGCCGTCGTCGAGGAAGCGGGTGAAGGCCGGCCAGCGCGTCAGCATATAGTCGATCGCCTGGGCGGTCGCGGCGTGGCGCGACAGCCGGGCGCGTTCGGCGCGCATCCACTTTTCGAGATCGGCGACGAGCGGCTTGGTTTCCCTCTGCCGCACCGCCAGCCGGTCGCCGCCCGGCTGGCCGCTGATCCTGCGCTCGATGGCGAAGATCTCGTCGATGCGCTGGACCGCCTCGACCGCCAGCGGCGCTTTGCGCAGGTCGGCCTGCTCGAAGAAGTGGCGTCGGCCATGGCTCCAGCAAGCCGCCTCGGTGATCGGGCCTGGTTTGCGTTTGCCGTCGTAGAGCTCGCCAAACCCGGCATAGGCGTCGGCCTGCAGGATGCCGGCATAGCCGGCCAGATGCCGGGCGGGATGCTCGCCGGCCCGGTTGCGCGAGTAGAAAAATACCGCCGCCGGCGGGTCGGGCCCAGCAAACGGCCGGTCGTCGCGTACATAGGTCCATAATCGGCCGGTGATCGTCTTGCCCTTGGCGAGCACCGGCACCGTCGTGTCGTCGCCGTGCACGCGCTGGGCGGCGAACACGTGGCGGCGGATCAGCTCGCAGAGCGGGCTCAACACGCTCGCGCCGGCGCCGACATGATCGGCCAAGGTCGAGACGTCGAGGTCGACCCCCTCGCGGGCGTAGGTTTCGCTCTGTCGGTTCAGCGGTTGATGCTCGCCATACTTGGCGTAAAGGATCATTGCCAACAGGCTTGGCCCGACATGGCCGCGCGGGATGACATGGAACGGCGCCGGCGGCTGAGTGATCTTCTCGCAGACCCGGCAAGTGAACTTCTCGCGCACGGTCTGGATCACCTTCCATTGCCGCGGCACGACCTCCAGTGTCTCGGTGATGGTCTCGCCGAGCTTGGCCAGCTTGCCGCCGCAACAAGGACAGGCGGTCGGGCCGGGGATCACCACCCGCTCGCGCGGCAGATGCGCCGGAAACGGCGCGCGCACCGGCTTTCTGCGGGTGAAGGGGCGCACCGCCGCGCCGTTGCTTTGCGCCGCGCCGATCTCGTCCTCGGCCGCGCTCGCCGCCACTTCCTCGAGCTGCAACTCCAATTGGTCGAGCAACCTGCGGCCGCGCTCGGAGGATTGCCCGTACTGCTCGCGCTTGAGCTTGGCGATCAGTAGTTTCAGGTGCGCCACCAACGCCTCGGCACTGGAGGCACGCGCCTCGGCTTCCTGCCGCGCTGTGCGTTCAGCAGCCAGTGCTGCCGTCAGCGCGGCGATCTCGTCGGGGAGGTTGTCGGGCGCGGTCGTCACAGGCCGATTGTCCCACGACGCCAAGATTGGGCTGCTACTCAACTATAGGGTGAGTCAATCTGCCGCAGCCCCTGATTAAGTCAGGGGCTGGCGCTCATCCGGCTGCTTCTGGGCGCCAGGTGCGCACCGGGTTCCGCCAGTCAATGCCATCAAGCATATAGGCTAGCTGCGCCGGGGTGATCGCGACCGTCCCGTCGGCCGGCGACGGCCATATGAACCTGCCGCGCTCCAGCCGTTTGGCGTAGAGCGACATACCGATCCCGTCGTGCCAGAGAATCTTGATTAGGTGGCCGCGCTTGCCGCGAAACACGTAGAGATCGCCGGCATGCGGGTCGCGTCCCAATCCCTCTTGCACTTGGATCGCCAGGCTGTTCATGCCGCGTCGCATGTCGGTGTGCCCGACCGCCAGCCACACTCGCACACCCGATGGGACTGGGATCACCGCCGCGCCAATGCCTCAATGACGGCGGCCGCCAAAGCCGGCGACACTGCAGCCGGGATCCGGACGCGAGCATTGCCCGCCAATTCGATCTCGATCGCTGGCATCGGCGGCACCGCAATGCCATCGCCAGACGGAGCCATCAGCACCCGAGCAAAACCATTGGCAGCTGCTCGCAAATCCCGCCGCCAACGATAAATCAAGCTCGGTGTCACGTCAGCCTGACGCGCCACGTCCCGTACCACTGCGCCGGGCGCAAACGCCGCCGCGACAATCGCCTGCTTCTGCTCGCTGCTCCACCGACGCCGCCGCTCGGGACCGGCCAGTACCTCGACCCTCGCCACTGCACCCGTCTCTTGCACCGATGCAAACACCGGTGCTTGCACCGGTTCTTACCAGCCCGATCAAATCACAAATCGCAAGACGGTCCTCGGCGGACGGTTACGAAAGTCCGGGAAAGGCGCGGTTGATGTTGCGCCGAGCATGTCGGGTGACGGGGAGAAGAGGGCCAATGCCGCGCGCCAGCGCACCGCCGAAGGCGGACGCGCAATCGAGCGGCAAAACCCTGAATATGCCGAATAAGAATGCGGCTCCCCAGGCCTCCAGACGATCGGCGACCCTGGGCGTCCTAGCGGAAAGGCTGGGTGCGGGCGTCCTTGCGCTCGGGATCAACTGCGCAATTCAGGTGGGAATTCGTTTTCGGCGCCGCAGGCTGAGCAGGTCGCTATTTCCACGCTACGCGTTGCCTCGGTCCGATCCCCGACGCGATATTGCCGCAAAGATAGTCGGTGTCCCCAGTTCCGCTCAGCAGCGGCCCGGCAGATTGAGGCGTTTGCGCCACACGGGTATCCGAGGGAGCGCGCGTAAGCTTCAACACAATGGTTGGCATATCAATCTTTACACTCGTGCGAGTTGATCTTCTCGGACGACGCGCTCGTGACCGTCGGTCTCGCTTTTAACGCGGTATTGGACCACGTTCTTTGCTTCGGGGAGCAGGCGAACGATTTTGAAGAGCTCCCCTTTTGACCGCGATCAGGCGAAAACCTTACTGTCTGGCCAACCGCAAATTTATGGGTGGCCATCGCATCTCTCCGCAATAATGTGCGGCGCCGCACCGGTAAGGGCGCCGCTGCGCCCTGTGTGCCCCTCTACTGCGCTCGAAGCGCAACCGC
>DATGCX010000379.1:0-18543 GCA_035311445.1 Xanthobacteraceae bacterium
CCGCATTGATCAATGTTGCCCGAAATGTAGGTGGCAGCATCGGAGTCTCCATGGCCATCACCGAGCTTGCCCGACGCGGGCAGTTTCATCAAGCACGCATCACCGAGCACCTGTTTCCGTCCGCGCCGAGCTACCAGGAAGCAGTTGGGCGCGCGGCGGCACATTTTGCTAGCCAAGGCGTCAGCCAAGCGGACGCTCAACGGCAGGCGGTCGGATGGCTGGGCCAACTCGTGCAGGCCCAAGCGTCACTTCTGTCCTACATTGACGTGTTCTGGAGCTTTGCGATTGCAGCGGCCGTTCTGGTCCCGGTGGCGCTGCTGCTACTCCGGTCGATAGCGCCGCCTCCCGGACAAGTTGCGCATTGAGGCATATACTTCGGCAGGCCAAAGTATTTGGTATTCAGTAAGGCATTCGCGCCATAACAGGACAGTTCCTGAAACGGAGAACACGATGTTTGTCGTTATCTTCGAAGTTCAGCCGAAAAAAGAACGCCGGGACGACTATCTGAATCTCGCGAAATTCCTCAAACCAGAGCTCGAAAAAATAGATGGATTCATCGACAACGAACGCTTTGACAGTACCCGGACGGAAGGTCGGGTACTGTCACTGTCAACCTGGCGCGACGAAAAAGCCATCATCCGATGGCGTACGCTCGCCCTCCACCATGAGGTCCAAGAGAAGGGCAGGTTCGAGATCTTTGAGGACTACCATTTGCGCGTCGCCGAAGTCACTATCGACTCCCAAGTTCCAGCCAACCAGAAGCTTAAGGAACAGCGTTTCGATCTGACTGAAGTTGGAAGGGCCAAAATTTTTTCTATCAGCGAGTGGACGCCGTCCGGAACGCAGAGACTGTCAGGTGCGGACTTTTGCTCAAGTTTGAACTTGCCGATGCCAAAGACGGGCATCTCCGACCATGAGATTTTTGAAAGTATTTACAATCCCGGGAAACTGCTCCTGTTCATTTCCTGGAATAGTACCGATGCTGCCGAGGCCTGGCGTCCGCAGCTAACCGGAACCGACGCATTTCGCCACCGCTGCGCAAGGGTTATCAGAGATTATGGGATGCGCGACCGGCGCGAGGCGCCACAATATTATCCAGGTGTCGATGAGGAAAACGAGCGTCGACCACAGATCCACACAACCGACAACTGACATCGTGATCGGCGCAGGCACGAGCTTCCACAGCCCGACTACAAATGTATGGGGAGTGCGACCAGCCGGCCGCACTCCCCGCTCTACGTCTCACTCCCAATTAGCGTCGGACGTGTCAGTAGGCACGCCAGTGCCGGTAGTGATGCCAGCGCCAGGGACGATGCCCGTAATAGCCATAGTACGGCCCATTGTAGTAACCGTAGTACGGCGCATAGTACGGCGCCCCAAGACTGAAACCGAAACCGGGGCCGCCAAAGTACAGCCCTTGAGCCGATGCGCTGGTTGGAACGGCTAGAGCCCCGGCCCCGATCAGGCCGAGCGCCATAATCCACTTCATTGTTGTGCGCATGTCGCTCTCTCCTGTCTTGCTTTTGCCGTCGATCCGTCCCGCCTTTTACGGTCGATCGGTTCGATCGGCTTTGGCATTTGTATAACGCTGGCGGCGGTGGTCTCGTTCCGTGTGGAACCGGCCCTGAGGTCACCAAGCACCGCAGCATGAGGACCTCGGAGCGATAAGAAGGAACCGCAGGGGATATCCGCGGCATCCTTAGCTTTGTTGATTGGTTTTGGGATTGTGAGGGCGCTGGGGACCCGCGATGATGGTTATTTCCACTGGGCAGCAATATGGCGACAGGCCATACTTGGCGCCAACCTCGGTGGCCGGTTGATCCCGGCATCTGCAAATGGCGCTGCCGCCCGGCAGCAGGCGAACGCGCGCGGTGGCGGCGCCGACATGGGTCGGATACACTGCCGTCGCGCATCCCCAACCGATCAGCCATTCGCCATCGCGCATCGAGCCGGGCCGCTGATCGCGGCGCTTCCAGCCGAACACTTGTGCCGCTTCGTCATAGCACTTCATCAAGGACCGGCTAGAATACGGTTTGCGGTCGACCGGATCGGTCGAGGTATCATTGATCCGCCGCAACTCGATCGGATCGATACCAAGTTTGACGGCGAGTTCGTCCATTGCGGTTTCAAGGGCGTAGAAGTAGGGACCACAGGCGGAGAGCGCATGAAGCCGGGCGTATTTCGGTCCGCATGCACGATGTTCACTTTGGTCTTCACTGCCCCAAAGGCATACACACGCGCGCTGTCCTCGACACCGGCAACCACATAAGGATCCGGCCGCGAACTGATTTCCCATCCTTCGTGGCTGTAGCCGACGAGCCGCCCGTCGCGGTGCGCACCGAGGCGAATGTGATGGCGCGTTTCAGCCCGATAGGTTGCAATGGTGAAACCTTGGTCGCGGGTGGGTACGAGCTTGACGGGGCGGTTGAGGCGCTTCGCGGCCAGCGCGATAAGGCCGGTACGCGGCGTCATCTGCCCCTTGGAGCCGAATGCGCCACCCACGAAGGGACTGATGACACGCACCTTTTCGGCGTCCATCGCGAGCCGTTGCGCGACAGTGTCTTTCAATCCATAGACGAATTGGCTCGGCTCATAAATCGTGAGTCGGTTGTCGGACCACTCGCAGGTCGTTGTGAAAAGCTCGAGCGCATTGTGATGTTGGGTCGGAGTTGCGTACTCAACGTCGATCGCGACCTCGGCTGCCGCGAGCGCCGCTTCGGCAACACCGGCGTTCGGAACCTTGTCGTGCTGTTTTGAAACTTTGGTGGCATCCTCCCCGGTGAGGCGAGGCGAACCGAACGTTGCGCTGGGGGTCTCGGCCGCATACGTGACCTTGACTTTGTGGGCGGCCTCCCTGGCGGCTTCGAAACTATCCGCAATGACCACGGCGATGATCTGGCCGTCATGGGAGATCTCGGGGCCGAGCCGCTGGATCGAGGTCGAGGCGCCACTACCCCCGCTGGCAAACTCCACCTCGGCGAGTTCGCCCGTATTATCGTGCGTGAGAATCTCCAGCACGCCAGGCACCGCCCGCGCTTCAACGAGATCCATATGCTCAATGCGGCCGCGTGCGATCGCGCTCGTGACGAGGTAAGCAAAAGCCGGGTTGCTGACCGGAAAATCGGCGGGGGTAGCGGGCCTCTCCGCTCACCTTTAGGCGCGGGTCGAGCCGGACCATCGGTTCACCCATATTGGCCTTCGGTGCGGGTGCTGCGGCGTTGCCCATGTTGTCTTCTCCAAGAAGATATTGCAAATCTCCAGGGCTGCCGCATGGCTTGTGGGCGTCGTGAGTGGTCGAGATCGCCACGCTAACAATTCGTCACGGGTTCCCAAGTGACGCGTCGAGCCGTGCCGCAATCACGCACGCCCAAACCGTCTGCGCAGTTCGTCCTTGGCGCGCATCAAAATGCGTCGCCTGGTCGCAGAAAGATTGGTTCCGGCACGATTGATATAGAAGGTCAGCATCGAAAGCGCCGAGCGGAACGCATCGGTTTTCTTGCGACGGCTTGATTCGGCCGCATGCTTCAGCGAAGCCGCAATCTGCTTCGGATCCTTCAGGGCGAACACACCTTGCTCCAGGTCGAGGGCATTACTGTGCTTCGTGACTTCTGCAGACCACCGTCGGGTTGATTTTTTTGCCATGACAACGAAACCTGTGAGACAGATCTCTAAGAAGCGGACTGATTAGCTGTACAAAGAACGCCCCCTCTCACCGCTACGATCAGCGGAATTCAAGCGGTTCCGGTCGGCGCGTTGCCGATTATTAAGTCGCTGCCAGTGTGGTTGTTCCATTGGCTCCGGAAGCTATGAAATGGAGCACGAGTTGTTCGGCCGCGACGGATTTGACGAATACGAACAGCGCATGACAACGATCGAGCAGCGGATCGAGCAGCGATTGGGGCTGGCGAATCTTGGTCATTACACTGCCCTGCCGCCACCGACCTAACTGGAACGTCAAACTCACGCTGCCCGCTGCTGCGCTGACAGTCGTTTGATGGCGTCAAGCAGCGGCCGCTCGGAATCGCAGTAGTCTTTCCACGCCTTGCTTTTTGCCAGCAGGGTGGGCGCCGTGCGCAAGGTGAAACGCTTCGGATCGAGACCCTTTTTCACCTGGCTCCAGGAAAGCGGCATCGAGACCGGGGCGCCGTCCCGAGCACGCGGAGAGAGTGGGGCTACCGCGGTCGACATGCGGTCGTTGCGGAGATAGTCCAGGAAGACGCGCCCGGTGCGCGCTTTCTTCGCCATCGTGATCAGATAGCGGGTCGCCCTATCGGCCGCCATCCGGGAGCAGACCTCGCGGGCGAAGGCCTTTGCCTCTGGCCAGCCCAGTTTCCCAGTTCTCGGGACCGAAATCGGCATCACCACGTGCAAGCCCTTGCCGCCCGTTGTCTTGCAAAAGGTGATGAGTCCGAGAGTCTCAAGTCTATCGCGCATCTCATGGGCAGCTTCAATGACACGATCAAAGGGCACGTCCGGGGCAGGATCGAGATCGAACACCAGCCGCCCCGGCCGGTCCGGATGGCCGGGCTCACAATTCCATGGATGGAGTTCAACCCCGCCGGATTGCGCGATGGCGGCCAGTCCTTCTAGGCGATCAATTTGGAGGTACGGTTCGCGATCGCCGGAAACGGTGGTCATCTCCAGCAGATTCGATGTGCCCTTCTTGGCATGGCGCTGAAAGAAATGCTGCCCGCCGATCCCGTCCGGCGCTCGGATGATGGAGCATGGTCGCCCTTTGATGTGCGTTATCATCCAAGGGCCGACCTTTTCGTAATAGCGCGCGAGATCGAGTTTGGTGACAGGTGCGCCATCGCCGCTGTCGGGCCACAGTGCCTTGTCGGGGTTGGAAATCGGAACGCCCATGACGATCGACTTGCCCGAACGGACGGTTCTTTTCGTCGAGGCCGCAGTTTTCGGTGCAGATTTCGGCTGCATGAGCGTCGTGACCTTTGCTGAAGTCGGCGTCTCGATCTCCACTTCGTCCGCAGGCTTATCGCCGCGCAGACCCTTGAATGCAGCTTGTCGGACCATCCCGTCGCCTGTCCATCCTGCGAATTCGATTTCGGCAACGAGAACCGGCTTTACCCAGTGAACTTCACGCTCACGGCGAGGGGCGTTGACGCCGCCGAAGGGGTTCTTGTCCGTCTCTTGCGCTTTGATGCTCGGGAAAATCCGGCCCACCGTCGCCCGGCTGTAGCCTGTTCCCACCCGCCCAAGATAAACGAGATGTTGTCCCCGGCGGGCACCGACCAGTAGCGACCGAAACTTTCCGTTGGTTTCGCTCCACCCGCCGATCACGACCTCATGACCGGTCCGACATTTCGCTTTTGTCCAGGTATCGCCGCGCCCGGAGGTGTAAGGTGCGTCGAGCCGTTTCGAGACGATGCCTTCGAGCGACATTCGGCAAACGGAGCGCAGCACGGCATCACCGCTCGTCGCGAAGTGCTCGACAAATCGAATCAGCGGACTCGGCTTTTTCTGCCGGGCAAGCAGGGCTGCAAGCCTCGCCTTGCGATGAGCGAGGCTCAACCTCCGCAGGTCTTCGCCTTCCGCGAACAGGAGATCGAAAACGAAGAAAACGAGCCGATCGGACCGACCTTCCGCGAGCTCAGCTTGCAGGGCCGCAAAGTCCGGCGCACCGTTGTGGTCGAGCGC
This sequence comes from Xanthobacteraceae bacterium, assembly GCA_035311445.1. Classification (GTDB taxonomy): domain Bacteria; phylum Pseudomonadota; class Alphaproteobacteria; order Rhizobiales; family Xanthobacteraceae; genus JAJPKK01. Next base: position 5,656 of record DATGCX010000379.1, read on the forward strand.
GACGATTTCGCCGTCGACGATGCAGTCCTCTAACCCTTTGGTGGCCTTGGCTATAGCGGAAAACTTTTCCGTCCAGTCCAGGCCTTTCCTGGTCCGCAGCCGCACGACTCCTTTTTCGACCCGCATTTGAATGCGGTAGCCGTCGAATTTGATCTCGTGGCCCCACCCCGAACCCAATGGCGGACGGTCGACCAGCATGCAGAGCTGAGGTGCGATGAACGTCGGCATCACCCCAGTTTTCTTTGCAGGTTTGCCGGTTTTCAGATCCGGCTCGTAGCTCGGATTCTTTGTGGCCTTGGTTGCAATTTTGCCCTTTGGCGGCGCCCCTGCGGCACCCTCGTCCTCTCTGTTGGAATCCCAAATCGCATTCGGCCGCAATCGTGTGCCATGGCCCTGTATGAACGGCCTTGGTGAACGACCCTTGCCTGCCGCAATCGCGGCCATTGGCCTGCCCGAAGCCACCGAGCGATCTTCGGACAGCAGGGCGTCGCCGTTTCCCGGCCGTTCGAACTCGTCGTGATGCTTGATCAACAGCCAGCTGTTGCGTTTGCCCTTGAATCGGTCGCCGCGTATGCGCACGAGAATCCAGCCACCCTTGAGCCGGCTCCCGTCCAACTTGAATTTGAGTTCGCCTCTGCGGAGCGCCTCCTCGGCCGACCCGGAACCCTGGTACCCCCAATAGCCACGGTCCCACAGCTGGACGGTACCGCCACCATATTGCCCCTCCGGGATGATTCCTTCGAAATCGCCATATTCCAATGGATGATCTTCAACCTCGATGGCGAGGCGCTTGTCGTGCGGATCAAGCGAGGGGCCCTTCGTCACCGCCCACGATTTGAAGGCGCCGCCGAGTTCGAGGCGTAAATCATAATGCGATCGCCTGGCGTCGTGCTTCTGGATGACGAACCGCAGTTGTTCGGAGGCCCGAACTTTGCCGCGCCCTCGCGGTTCGCTGGTTTTAGCAAAATCGCGCTTCGCTTCATATTCTGCAAATTGAGATTTGGCCAAATCAATGTTCTCCGGATCGCCGGCGGCCATTCGTCCGCACACGATAATTGCAACGCGGTCCTGTTCCAACACTTTAGATGTCGATTTGTTCTGGCGTCGCGCTCGCGGCACCAGCTCCATAGAGCTGGGAAATCGCCCGGATGATCAGGTAGCCGTATCTGGATTCCCACCGAATTTGAGTGTGGAGTACAATGTGGGGTGGCGCCGATACGACCCGCGAAAGCGGGCAAAGCTGTCAAGGGCCGATTCGGCGTGAAGACGTTGGTTCTTTGAACCATAACCAGCACGACAAGGAGGGGAGTATGCGAGCCTTGGCGCGAAGTCTGTTGATGCTGCTGATAGTGGGGTTAAGCGCAGGGAAGTTGTTATCTCAGACAGCGACTACGCATGCGGTCACTGTGGCGGAGTATGAACAGTGGAAGAAAGACCTTTCCAATTGGGGACGCTGGGGCAAGGACGACGAGATCGGAGCCCTCAACCTGATCACGCCGGAGAAGAGAAAGCAGGCGGCGGGCCTCGTAACGGAAGGGTTCTCTGTCTCGCTCGCGGGCGACGCCGATACTGTCCAGGCGGTCGATAATCCCAATCCCTATGACGTCAAAATGCTTGCGATTGGAAACGACCGGATCGCGGTCGCTTACCATGGGATTGCCCACACGCACCTGGATTCCCTGGCGCATATCAATGACAACGGTGTGTTCTACAATGGCTATAAGCCCGATCCAGACAGCGTGTTGAAAGAAGGTCATTCGAAAAATTCCATTCACAATGTCAAGAACGGGATTTTCACGCGCGGCATCCTGATTGATATCCCACGGCTCAAAGGTGTCCCCTATCTGGAGCCCGGTACGCCCATCTATGTCGAAGACCTCGAGGCGTGGGAAAAGGAGGCGGGTGTCAAGGTATCGGCCGGCGACGCGTTATTCGTGCGCACAGGCGTGTGGGCGCGCCGAAAAGCCATTGGGCCATGGCTTCGCGGCCGAGCCGAAGGAGGTAAGTCAGCGGGGCTCGATCCTTCGGTCATTCCCTGGCTCAAGCAACGCGACATCGCCATCCTCGGCAGCGATCATCCGCAGTATGTCTCCCCCTCAAATCTCCGAGGGGCCGTTCACGACTTCGCGCTGCTGTACCTCGGCGTCCATCTTTTCGATAACTGCGACCTGGAAGCGCTGGCGGATGCAGCGTCGGCCCGGAGGCGCTGGGAATTCCTGCTCACAGCGGCTCCGCTGCCAATTCGCGGCGGCACCGGATCGCCGGCGAATCCCATCGCGACATTCTGAGCCTGAGACGCTTTGAGGCTGAAGAGCTCTTGGGTTCCGGCCTGAGGCCGAACCCCGGCTCACTACTCGCTCGCTTCAGCCAATCAGAAGGGATTGCAGGTCTTCCAACATTGCTTGTTGTAGGGGCGACCCTCATTTGCGCTAAGTAACTTACGCTGCAACGGCGCCGCCGACTCCTCCCCTCCCCCTTGTGGGGAGGGGTTGGGGGTGGGGGTTGAGGAGTGGAGCAAGGCTGTGCCCCGTGGCACGACCCGCCACCCCAACCCTCCCCCACAAGGGGAGGGAGTCCCAGCGGCACAGCACAGCGTTAACTTAGCGCCAATGGGGCCGACCCTTGTGGTCGCCCATTCGTTGCATCCAGCAACAGGGCGACCACAAGGGTCGCCCCTACATCATCTTCCGTCGGCACGAGTCCGTTGCTTTTAGGGTCATGAATTCAGCATGTCCTCATCATCGATCAACTCCACCGGTCAATATATATCATGCGCCGCGATGAGCATCGCCACCACGTTGCAGCCCATATAGATGAATGTGCCCACGCCAGCCTCTTTGAGCGCGGCTTCCAATTCCCCCGGCCGGCCGGCGAGGTAGAGGTGTGTTGCGCCGGCACCGCTCAACGCTTTCGCGGTTTCGACCGCGTCGTTCGCGTAGCTCGCGTCTGAAGCGCACAGGCAGGCGAGCTTCGCGCCGGAGGCCCTGAACGCCGCGAGCATTTCTTTGCGGCTCGCAAAGCCATCGTTGGTCACCGCCTCAATGCCCCCAGCCTCGAAGAAATTCTTCGCATAGGTGGCCCGCGCGGTGAAGTCAGCGAGACGCCCGAGATTGGCGAGAAAGATTTTCGGTCGCGCACCGGTATTTTCCAGTGCGCGGTCAGAGATATCGCGCAGGGCTTCGAAGGGCTCGGCGAGGCGACGGCAGGGGAGGGGAGTGAGAGTGCTCTTCTCCCCTCCCCATTGTGGGGAGGGGTCGGGGGTGGGGGTGGGGGTCGGGGAATGGGGCACCTGCATCGCATTACCCCCCGACCCCCCACCACGACCCTCCCCCACAAGGGGGGAAGGAGCAGGCAGAAGCGGGGAGAGTGCCAGCACCTCTACAGGCATCTCCGCAATATCCGGAAACGCGCTCGTCCCGGTCAGCGCATCCTTGCGCCGTGCGATCGCCTTTTCGCGGTCGGCCCGCACCGCCGCGACCTTCTCCTGGATCAAGCCCTGCTCCAGCGCCGCCGCGCCGCCTGTCTTCTCTATTTCTTGAAACAGCGACCACGCGGTCACGCAAAGCTCTTGCGTCAAGCTTTCGAGCCCCCCCGATCCCGCGGCCGGGTCCGCGACCTTGGCGAGGTTCGATTCTTCCAGAAGAATGAGCTGCGTATTGCGCGCGATCCGCCGTGCAAATCCATCCGGCAATCCGATCGCGGCGGTGTGGGGCACCACTGCGATGCTGTCGGCGCCGCCAAGGCCTGCCGCGACCACCGCCACGGTGGCGCGCAGCATGTTCACGAACGGGTCGCGCCGCGTCATCATGCGCCACGCGGTTTCCGCCGCGATGAATACGGGTGCTGGGAGCAGGCCGCACGCTTCCTCGATGCGCGCCCACAGCTTGCGCAGCGCGCGAAACTTCGCGCTGGTCATGAATTGATCGGCGTCGGCCGCAAGCCGAAAGCAGATCATGCGCCGCACATCGCCCAACGCGACGCCGCTCGCCTCCAATGCCCGCAGGTAGGCGAGCGCGGTTGCGAGCACGTAGGCGAGTTCCTGGGCTTCGGAGCCACCCGCATTGTGAATGACGCGCCCATCCGCGACCGCGAATGGACCCTTGTAGCCTTCGGCAACAAGGCCGTTGATGGCGGCTGCGAACCTTCCGCTTTCCTCGCTCCACGATGGAGCGCGTCCACCGCCAACGGCGATTTCGCCGATCGGATCGAATCCGAATCCGATGTTGACGGCGGCGGGCGAGATGCCTTGCCCACGGATCACGTCGGTCAATTGCCGCGCGACATCTGCCGCATGCGGCCCGGGTTGCAGGTCGATCGCAACGCCGGCATCGAGAACGACGCCCTTGAGGACGCGCTCCAGTGAAGCATCGCCGGCAAGCCCAAATCCATACGCGCCAGTGGCGCCGTTGAACAACAGGGTGAGCCCGGTCGCACCATTTTCAAGATCATGCAGCGCCTGGGCGTTAGCGGCGGCCGTATCTGTAAATTCGATCCGCTGAACGATCCGCCACGGCGTCCCCGCCTTGCGCCCGAACACCACTCGGGCACCGTCGTCACGCTCATAGAGCGGCGCGACGGAGATGCCGTCGTAGGTCTTCGACACCAGCCGTTTTTCGAATGGCGCCCCCTTGAGCACGCTCGCTACGAGCGCGAGCCATTGCTCGCGGCTTGCCGCGGGAAACTCAGCAATCGTCAGATCATCGGTCCGGACCGTATCGCCCATGGCAGCCAAATTGGCACGTCCGGATAGTCAGGCCAATCGGACGTTAGGTGTAATCCGCGCAGGGCGTAGCATGGGTTAAGCGAAGCGAACCCATCATCGATCGTGCCACACGGACAGGCCCATGATGGGTTTCACAAGAGGGCGCGATAGGGACGAGGATTACTCCTCGCCCCCTAGACAGTTCCCTATGTGCAGCTTTCCCGCATACGGCTCCCACCTCGGGTATGACGGTGGACCACTGATGTAGCCGATTCAGTTAGTTTCCGGACAGGTCTTAAGTCGGCTGTCGGAATATGGTCATCATACGACCGCCGATGCTCCCCACTGTTGAAGCACCGGGGAGCATCGGCGGTCGCGGTGATCAAGGCGCAGACTATCGCGACCTGGTGCCTCAGCCTGTGGGCCGGCCCTTGGGGCGCTGGCCCATACACTGCTGAACGAATTCAGTGTGACCCGTTTGCCCGCGCGGCACTCCTCTTTCGATGGCGAGTTGCTCGCATTTCTCGAACGAATCGACCGTGGCAGCGGAAGCGCCAGCTTTCCGCTTGGTGGCCGCCGAAGCCGAAACGCTGAGGCCGATCGCCACGGCGGCGACGATGGTGAGCGCCATCACGCGCATGAAGTCCTCCTTGGATTGTCTGCTAGAAGCCCCCAAATTACCCCCTGTACACACGACATGAGCGCAATCTGAACGAGTATTGCGTGCTGGTCTGCGGCCGCCATCGCGCATTGCGGCTGCGGATCGAGCCGAGTGTTGCTGCAAGTGGCGTTGGCCCGGCGGGAAAGGGGACGCCGAGGCCAACGCCGGCCGATCGCCGGCAGCGCGGGTGTGCGGGAGGAATGCCGGGCTCCAGCCGGAATGTAGCAAAGCACCGGAGGTAGGTTTCGTCGGTCGGTTCGTCGACTCAAGCGAAGATTAAATTTCGGAGGTGAGCCAGGGAACTCAATGCGAAGTCGGCCATGCTACCTCTGAATCATACCATGTGATCTGACGGAAGGTTCAGAGCACGCGAAGGCTACTCTGACCGCGTCACCATTGGCGCAAAATTTCCGGCCTGACCCGAGCGGTGCGGCGGTAGCGGTGAAGCGTCTCGATCGAGCCGAACCACAGCGACCCCGTGGGTCTTGCGCAATACCATGGGAGTGGTTCCTCACAGTTTCTGAACACGCTTGGCAGACGTGCGAACGCCTCGCTATCGCTGGTATCGGCGATCGGCTCCGATGATCCATTCGTCCGCGCCCGATGACTCCGACTGGAATGATGGGTGGCGCGCACCTCCACAGAGGAGATTCCATCTTCTGCAGGCTGAGCTCGCGCGGCCATCGCTCCGGCCAACAGAATTGCTGCCACAACAACGGAAATGATCGACGGTTTCATCTCGGGAGGACCTCTTTTTCGCCCTTCTCCGGCAAGGTAGAATCGAATTTGCCAGGTGCAAGCGTCCGGTCGCATTTTCGCAACGCCCTGTGTAGCGAAAGTCACAACAAAAAGTAACCTGAAAAATGACCTTTCTCCCCTATGCACGATTGTCGTACGATCGTCTCATAGACGGCGACGGTTGCCCAAAAATTTCGCAGGAATGCACGATCTCCCGAGTGAGGTAGCAGCATGATGAGGAAACCTCTTTTGACTGCCACTGCCCTTGCCACCGCAGTGACCGTTTCGGCTGCTCTTGCCCAGCAGCAACAACCGCAGACCCAGCGCGTGAGTGGCACGATCGAGCGGGTCGACGGCAACATGATTTACGGGAAAGGACCTGAAGGCGGTGTGATCGCGCTCAAGCTTGCCGACAACGCAGCGATTACCGCCGTGTTGAAGGCGACGTTCGCCGATATCAAGCCAGGCGACTACGTCGGCACCGGCGGAATTGCGCAGGCCGATGGCAGCCAGAAGGCGGTCGAATTGCGCATCTTTCCCCGGCCACAAGCCGACGGCGGCCATTATTATGAGGGTTGGTACGGTGCACCCAATGGCACCATGACAAACGGCTTCGTCCAACCGATCGGTACGGTTGGTACAACGCTCGCCAGCGCCGGCGATCCAAGTATCCTGGTCAAGTACCCGCAAGGCGAGAAGCGGATTGTCATCCCCGCGAACGCCCATGTCGTGCGCAACGTGCTCGGCAGCAAGGATGACCTCAAGACCGGCGCGGCCTTCCGGGCCCAGGCAGCGACCAAGCAGCCTGACGGCACCTATACGGCCGCAGCCATCAACGTCGGCAGAGACGGCGCCCGGCCGTTCTGAACGCGTTCGGATTTCGTGCGGCGAATCTGAGGTTCGACCATGCGGCTGCTTTCCTCGGCAGCCGGATCGGTGCTGTGGTTGCGCGGGGCGCGCACCGAACTGCAAAGCATAGGGGTCGCGGAATCTCGAATGCGGAGATCGAGACAACCCCTAATGACTCTTGATCCAGTGCTCCACGTGGACGAGCGCCACTGCACGCTCATCTTCGGTCGCCTGCTTCAAGGCGGCGTTGTACATATCCGTGATCCAGGTCTCCTTCGGCGCAGCCGCGTCCCGCGCGAGCATCAGCCACATGAGGCCTTTCGCGCCGTCGCGAGGCACGACCAAGCCCTTGAACAGCATGATGCCCAACACGGCTTGGGCCTGATACTGCCCCTTGCTGGCGGCAAGCGACAACCAGCGCATCGCCTGCTTCAGATCCTTAGGTCCGCCCTGGCCATCGAGGTACATGCGGCCGAGGCGATACTGGGCGTCGGGATCGCCAAAATAGGTTGCCGCATACGAAAATATTTCGCGGGCGCGGACGGCATCTGGCTTGATGTCCGAATTAGGGATGCCGGTGAGATAATAGCCACCTAGTGCCATGAAGGCGTTGGCGACGAAGCGTGCCGACCTCGTGCCCGGCGTCTCACCGGCATAGGAATCGGCAAGCGAGCGGAAATATTCGAAGGCACGCAGATCGTTCTGCTTGACGCCCTCACCATCCGCATACATGCGGCCGAGTTTCCAGATCGCCATGACCTCGCCGTCGCGGGCCGCCGATACGAGCGCTTCCAGCGCGGTCTTGGTGTCGCCGTTCCGCAGCGCCTGCGCGCCTGTTTGCAAGGCCAGGAACGCGGTCCGGCTCCCAGGCCCCACGCCAAGGCCCGGCGCAGCTTCCGGCGGCACGATTCCAGGGACCATCGGCGGGGCGCGGTTGGCGGGGCTTGGGGTGCCATCAAGCTTTAGGTCGCCTGAGCCGCTGCGAAGCGACGCTTCCGGTCCCTGTGCAGCGCTCATCGCCGGAGCAGTGCTATCGCCACTCTGCGGAGGCCACGTATACTGCTCCAGAGGATCGCTAGGCGGGACGAGCATCGTCAACGAGATCAAGTCATCTGCCCCCACCCTTGGCTCTTTCAATACTGATTTTAGCCCTTGGATCTGGTTGCTCAGCTCTTGAATTTCGTACTGTTGATTGGCGATTCTTTTATCCTGGCGCGCCTCCCTTGTCACAAAGAACCCGACCGTTGCAGCTGCCGCAGCCGTTGCGGCCGCAGCCGATCCGATCGTCACCAAAAAGAGCGACTTGCGGCTCCGCAATCTCGCCGACTTGATTGAACGGATCTTCGTTTTGTCTTCGCCAGGGCCTGCTGAATCGGAAGCGCGCTCACCCATAAAATCGATTATCGTCGCAACGCCGGCACGATAATTGGTTCCCCGTCGTTGCAAGTAGGCGGTCACCTCAGTCAAGGGACGCGCTTCGATGCTTTGCGGCTGCAAAAATTCCGAATCATCCGCTAAAATACGCAATACGTCGGCTGCGGGAGATGGCGTCGACTCGAAAACGAGCCGCTGGAGCTTGACGGGCATGGCCCGCGTCAATCCCAGTTCAACGAGCCGTGCCTGGATGGACGTAAGCGGAATTGCCTCGATCTCGCTTGGATCATAGTGCTCTATAAGAGCCGGATCCGCGTCGAGGGCCGACAAGATCTCTTCGGCCGCGCTGCGCTGTTTGGGAGCCATTTAGTCTCTCCCTTCCAGTTGCATTGTGGGAAGTTGCCCGGCTGCCAACCCATATTCATTCTTGAGAAATTCTTCGGTTGCTCGCCGTAAGGCTCTCTTCAAACTGTCTACCTGGCAAATCGACAAATTCAGCTTGGTCGCCAGCTCCAGGCCGCCCAGCCGTACTGGGTCATGCAGTATCGAGAAAGCCAGAATTCTGAGCTTCGGATTTTTCGCGTGAAGAAAGGCGAGGAAAGCTTCCTCTTGCGACCTGCGAATGGCCGAGGCCTCAGGAGTCGCCCGGTGATCTTCGATCGGAATCACTTTTTCATCATTACAGTAAGTAACCTGATTTTCTATTGAATTGGCCAGATGATTGATGTCACTCAGTATAATTCCTGCCAAATGCTGAAAAATTGAGATTTCGGGGTTCCATATACGAATCCCTTGCTTGGTTTTTTCAATGGCTGCTTGAACAAAATCGTGGGAGGTTTGGCCGCCCGGGATGGGACCGAACCTCGTTCCTCGCCAAATCAGCCGGTTTAGCTTACCCTCCGCCACAAGTAGCAGCCGAGGGTAAAGGTCATTCCAATCGATTTGGGTCCAATCAAAATCGCTGGCCTCAGCCATCGCCGCCTCCGACCGCCTCAACCTCTGCGCCTATATGCCGCCCACAGCAGCCTTTCTGGACACGTCGCAAAGAAATTTTTAGCGGGCCGAACGCATCCGCTGCCTGGCCTTGACGGCCTGGCTCGCATTTGGGCAAGCGGTAGCCCGCTATGGAGGGGGTCATCGCGCGTCGGGAAAGTCATGCCATTTCTCAGAACAGGATTGTCGGTGTCATTGGCTTTGCGGTAGTTGAGCGAATGCTTGTTCTGGATCCGAGCTTGCCGCGATGACTGCGAGCGCGCGAGCTTTGAGGTCAGGCAAAATTAATGGTCACGATGACATCGTCCATTAGAGCCCGAATCAGCCGCAGAGTTCGGCCGCCCAACGCTCGTTTCTGGCGAGCATCGCCGCGCGGCCGAAGCGAGAGGCCACCACATGAACGAGGCAACAATCGTGGAGTGGCTGCAGCAGCTCCGGCCAGTCGAGGTGGCGCTCGCCAGCGGATTTATCCCTGCGCTGATTGCCCGCTGGAAGCGACGCCCGATGATACCCTGGTATCTCTACGGTTTCGCCTGTGCCCTCCTGGCTTGGCCGGCGGTCGCGCTGCCGGCGATCCACGCGCTTCTTGTTCGGCCGCAGAGGAAGCCCGAGCAGATCAGCCAACAGCGTCGCAGAGCCAGCGCGCTGGCTCTGCTCAAAGAGGAGAGTGTGCAGTCCTACCCGAGCTGGATCACAGAGCTGCGACGCAAATCGCCGGTCGGGATCGAGCGTCGCCGCTATGCGTATGCGCACCTTGGACCGGGCGAGGCGCTCGCCCTCGTTCGCGAGCGCGCTGAACCGGGCGACAAACACGCCGTGTCTTATCGGCATCGAGATGTTCATCTCGGCTACGTTCCCAGGAAGCACCGTTGGATTGCCGACGCGATTGATGACGGGCTTCGCCTCGTCGCCATCGTCGAAACCGTGAAGACCGGGTGGGTCTTTCGCCGGCAAGCAACATTCATCGGCACGCGGATCATCGTTCTCCGCGATGGCCGTTAGCGAGTCAGGCCGCGCCGCAAGTCGGTAGCTATCCATGCCATGAAAACAGAATGAAACTTCCCTTGATGCTGGCGCCGTCGACTGGCTCGGTCTGTGCGACACCAGAAGGCAGTCTGCACTTCCCGGTTTCGCCAGTTCCGCGTCTTGGAGAAAAAACGCTTTTGCAGGGCGCGATTTGTGCGCAAACCCGTGTATACTGTCGGCAGGGGAAGGGCCGAAGGGTCAATTCCCGCCAAGGGAGGAGAATGATGTTGAGCCATTGGAGTCGGATCCTAGCCGCAACTGCGGCGGCAGCAGTGCTTGTCAGCGTCCATCCGGTTCGAGCGGCAGATTTCGCCGGCAGCGTTCAGGGAGTGGCCAAGAGGGCATCCGGGCAGGCGCTTCCCGGAGCGTATGTCAAATTGATCAATCCGGAGAGACGTCTGACGTTCATGATCGTCAGTCAGGCACAAGGCCGTTACACAATGAATAACCTGCCCCCGGGGGATTACACGGTGCAGGGTATAGGGGAAGGCTTCCAGAGCAAGCCCACGCCGGTGACCTTGAAGGCCGACAAGACAGCGACGGCCGACGTGGCGCTGACGGATCAGCAAGCGGAGGTGCCGAATGGATGGGTTCGGAGCCCCGGCCGTGTAGCCGGTAACGAGCTGGATCACGAGCTGCAACCGCCGAATATGCCGGAAGGGGCAGGCAAAGCGATCGTGGAGCAGAAGTGCGCCCAATGCCATTTCCTGTGGCGGATGACGCAGCAGAGATGGAGCCACGACAATTGGGAGAAAAAGATCGCCTGGATGCGAGAACGTATCCATGAAAAACGGGGGGCCGTTGATCTGACCGACGAGGAAGCGAAGATCGTGGTCGATTATCTGGCGACGAATTTCTCACTCGACGCGCCAAGGGCCGATCCCAATGGCCGCTTGTCGAGAACGCCGCTGCAAGGCGCCGCCGCCCGGTACATCGCAGTGGATTATGCGGTTCCGAATCTGGACTCGGCCCTTCACGACATCACGGTGGATTCGCAGGGCATCGCTTGGGTGAACGAGCTCAACCAATACAAGCTCGGACGATTCGATCCGAAGACGTATGAATTTACCGAGGTCAGTCCGCCGCCGGGGCCAAAGCAACTTACTGCTCTCAATCACATGGGTCCGCCGGTGCGAGGCGTCGGAGACTCGATCTGGATGGCCGAGGTTGGCGCCAACCGCCGCTGGCTGCAGTTCGACACCAAGTACCAACAGTTCACCGCCTATCCGGCCGACTTTCTCACGGGGCCTATCACCGGCAACAGCATGAAAGCCGACCCGAATGGAAAGATGGTCTGGTCGACTGCGCGCACGCGAATCGTCGGATTGAATGTCGAAACCAAGCAGTTCGTCGCCTATGACATTCCTCACTTCGTCGAGACCAAGCAGAACCCGGGCGCTTACGGGATCGATGTCGCGGGGGATGGAAGGGTTTGGTTTGCCGAGCGGGAAGCGAACAAAATAGCCCGGCTGGACCCTGAGACGGGAAAGATCGACGAGTTCAAGACACCCGGGCTCGACATTCCGCGCCGTATGGGAGCGGATTGGGAAGGCAATCTCTGGATCGGCTTCCATGAGACCGGCCAGCTCGTGAAGGTCGATCAGAACACCGGCAAAATGACCCACTACTCACCACCGACGCCGAACAATGGCGCGTATCACGTGGTCACCGATGCAAAGCACAAGGTGATCTGGGTGACCTTGCAGACGGCCGACAAAATCGCCCGCTTCGATCCCAAGACGGAAACGTGGACGGAGTTCTCGTTGCCGATCGCGGAGTCGGATGCAAGAAGGATTGAAATCGATCCATCCAACCCGAACCGCATCTGGTGGTCGGGCGACACCTCGAGTCATCTGGGCTACATCGAGGTGCTCGACCAGTAGGAAGCAAACCGGCCACTGGCGGACGGCACGCGAGCCGCGGTCGTCCGCCATGGTTTACTTCGAGGCAAGACCGCGCTCACCGACCCGCTTTTGCAGATGTTCGGGATAGCGGGCGCCCTCCACCGTGATCCTTCGCGCCAGGCTTCGGCGAAGCTCGCCCGTGAGGGCCGCTTCGATTACCGGCGTGTGGAGTCGATGGGGATCTCGGAGCCGCTCCCAGCCGCGGAGCCTCGCCTGAGCCGGCGGACGGCTCTCACCTTCCCGCTGCTTCCGCCTCCGCAGAAGAACTGATCGCCGCCATTGGACTCGAGCCCCGACACGCCCACTCCGGGCGGCATCTCAAGCCTCTCCAGGACCTCTCCGGTCCGAGGATCGACTCGCCTCAAATCGCTCTCGTCACCTTCCCAGGTGCCGTGCCAGAGTTCGTGATCGATCCAGGTGACCCCGGTGACGAAGCGGCTGCACGCGATGGTGCGAAGAATCGTCCCTGTTTGGGGATCGATTTGATGAATCTTCCGGTCCCGATACTGCCCCACCCAGAGCGTCCCTTCGGCCCATGCGAGCCCGGAGTCACCGCCGCCGCCGGGCGCCGGAATCGTGGCGAGCACACGGCCGGTGTTCGGATCGATCTTCTGGATGCGATCCTCGGCGAGCTGAAACAG
>DATGCX010000380.1:0-2605 GCA_035311445.1 Xanthobacteraceae bacterium
TCCGCGAAATCATACGTCAGTGGCGAAGCGAGCTGCAGCATCGACTGGGTGAGCCAAACCGCAAGCCCGCGAGGGTCCGTCTATGCCGCCCGCCTGCGGTGTACGAATCGTGCGGGCAAAGCAAACGAAAGGACAGCTGAAAACCTTATTATCCGCCCGAACAGCGTAGACCGGATCGAGGTCGGTTCCGAATATGCCAACCTCAAGCCATATCGTCGATGCTCTGCGGCTTGCCCCGCCGCGCCGCAGAGCCACGCTTCTGAAAATTGACGAACTGGCGTGTCGGCTGATGCCAAGTCTGTCCACGCGGATGCCGCCCGCTGTGCACCACAGGCGCATGGCGATGGAAGCTCCGCGTTCGTGGGAGGTCCTGCACACGCCGTCGGTACCTTCTCTATGGCCCGAGCCGCGATGCTGGAATTATGGACTATCCGCGCAGATTCCAACCTAGGGGCACAACCGATCGTTCTATTCTTTACATCAGGGCCGGGAGCCACAGGTTCAGAGGCTCGAAGCTGAGCTTGCAGCCGGACAGGAGCCCGCGTGCACTTCGGCGGCGAAACATGCAAGCGCGGTGACGGTCGTTTATTTATGGAAGCACAAAAGCTTTTCTTCATTTCCACGATCTCCTCAACTCTCGCCAATGCGCACCCGCCTTCACCTGAGCTTAGTCCTCCTCTGAGAACGAACGACGAACATGCCGTATTGTCGAGCCGACGGTCCGTGCCGTGACGTCGGACGCCGCGTTTGGCATTGGAAAAAGCGGTGCGGCGTTCTAGCCTTGACGCCGCGACGTGCCGGTCTGGGGTGTCGCAGGCGAGGCGGCATGGAAAGCGCGCTGAACGCCACCTTCGAGGTCCTCAGCTTCGGGGCCGTCTTGGTCCTCGTGGTGCTCGGACTCGGCATCATCGCCGGCATGATGGGCATCTTCAACTTCGCCCACGGCGACTTCGTTCTGCTCGGCGCCTACACCACCTACCTGGTTTACAGTGTCGGTCTACCGGTTTGGCTGGGGATGTTCGCGGCGCCCCTGGTGGTGGCGGCGATCGGTTTCGTGCTCGAGCGTGTGGTGATTCGACGCTTCTATGCCATCCCGGTCATCGCCATGGTGGCAACCTACGCGCTCGGCCTGATCATTCGCGAGGGCGTGCGCGGCCTCATCGGTGGCCTTTATCTTTCGGTCCCGGAGCCGATCGTCGGCTCATTCACCGTCGCAGGCGCGCAGTTCTCGCGATGGCGGCTTGCCATTATAGTCATCACCACGGCTGTGATGATCGCCGGTTATTTCCTGCTGACCCGGACCTCCTTTGGGCTGCGCGTCCGCGCAGCGCTCGATAACCCATCGCTTGCACGCGCGTCAGGTATCTCGACCAGCGCACTCTATGCCGCGACTTTTACGTTCGGCGCCGGCCTCGCGGGCCTGGCGGGTGCACTTGTTGTTCCATTGTTCTCGCTGTTCGCCGATTTCGGCATCCATTTCCTTATCCTGGGCTTCCTCGCCATCATGGTCGGCGGCATCGGCACGTTCCAAGGATCGGTAGCGGGCGCGGCCACGGTTGGCGTCTTGAGCGCGGCGTTACCCTGGGCAGTAGCGCCTGTAGTGGCCGATGCGCTGGTTTTCGTCATCGCGATCCTTTTCATCAAGTTCAAGCCGAAAGGACTGATTGCGTAGCGGGAGAACGGAAGGGATGTGCGACCAGAGTGCAGGCGGCGCCAAAGCCTCCAGGGTCAGCCGCCGGCGGTTTTTGCATAGCGCTGCCTGGATGAGCGGAGCGGTCGCGACCGGAGTCGGTAGCTGGGTCCTGCAGCCGCGCTGGTCCAATGCTGCGGCGGCACCGATCCGGGTCGGTATCGCCACCGACCTTACGGGTGCAATAGCCTACGCGGGAAACGCCAACGCGAACACCGCCAGGATGGTGCTGAAGGACATCAATGATGCCGGCGGCATTCTGGGCCGGCCGATTGAGCTCTTGATTGCGGATACCGCCTCAGACGAATCAGTCGCCGTTGCGAATGTCCGCAGACTCATTCAGCGCGACAAGGTTGATCTCGTGTTGGGTGGCATCACCAGTTCGATGCGGAACGCCATCAAGGACGTCATCGTCACCCGTGGGAAGACCCTCTACATTTATCCCGAGCAATACGAGGGTAAGGAATGCACGTCGTACCTCTTTTGCACCGGACCGACCTTGTCGCAGCAATGCGATCAGTTCATCCCGTGGCTGATCAAGAACGGCGGCAAACGCTTTGCGCTCCCGGCCGCGAATTACGTATTTCCGCGCGCGGTCAATGAGCACGCCCGCAAGCTCATCGAGAACAATGGTGGTGAGGTGATCGTCGAAGAGTACTATCCGGTGGACCAAATAGAATACAGCGCTACCGTCAGCAGAATCATGACCAACAAGGTCGACGTGGTGCTCAACACGATCATTCCGCCAGGCGCAGGTCCCTTCTTCAAGCGGCTGTACGAGGCTGGCTTCGGCAGGCGTGGCGGCCGCCTCGCCTGCCTCTATTACGATGAAGCCTCGCTCAACATCAACGAGCCGCAGGAAATTGAAGGGATGGCCAACTGCCTCGACTATTTTCGTGCGGTGACGTCCGAGGA
>DATGCX010000381.1:0-2494 GCA_035311445.1 Xanthobacteraceae bacterium
CCACCACCAAGGTCACGGACAGCGTCTATATTTTCCGCTATGGCAACCATCAGTCGATGTTCATCGTCACGCCGGCGGGCGTGATTGCGACCGACCCGATCAGCGAGCGGCGGCCGGCGAAGCCCTATATCGACGCGATCCAGGCCGTGACCAAGGCGCCGGTCAAATACGTCATCTACAGCCACAGCCATTTCGATCACATCGCCGGCGGCAAGCCCTTCAAGGACCTCGGCGCGACCTTCGTGGCACACGCCAACGCCAAGGCCCGCATCGCCGCGCTCAAGCCCGATGACGTGGTCATCCCCGACCAGGTTGTCGACGGCAAGAGGAACGTCACGCTCGGTGGCACCACGCTCGAGCTCAACTATGTCGGCAAGAATCATTCCGACAGCACGCTGGTGATGCGGCTGCCGAAGGAGAAGATCATTTTCACGGTCGATTGGATTCCGATCCAGGGTGTGCAGTTCCGCGGCATGGCCGACACTTATGTGCCGGACATCGAGGAGGGGCTAAAAAAGGTCATCGCAATGGAGTGGGAAACGCTCATTCCCGGCCATCCGGGGCCGGGCGGCAAGCAAACCGGGACCAAGGACAATGCGCGCGACCAGCTCGCCTATCTGCAGGACCTTTCCGCCGCGGTGAAGAAGGCGGTGAGCGAGAGCAAGTCCTACGCCGACGCCCAGAAGGAGATCAAATTGCCGAAATATGAAGCCTGGCCGAATTACAATACGTTCCTGCCCATGAACATCGAACGCTATTTCGATTTCTGGAATCGCGGGATTTGACGAGAGCCAGACTGGGGCTCGAAATTCCACCCAACGTGCGCGTTGTCGATCAGAACAATCGGAATCACCAGCCTATAGTCACCTCGCAGCCTTCAAAACAAATGCCAAACCATTTACTCGTCAACGAACCATCGTTGTCGACCCAGGGGATCGGCGGCAGTTGCGGCAGGTAAGATGCGTACGGCAGCACCTTCGCGAGCGTCACTCTGCCCGGAAACCGTGCGAGGAAAACCTCATTCATTCCGCCGTCCAGCCCGGTGTAGATTGGGACGGCTGGCGCGTCGTCTTCAAGCAATCGCGCGTATTCGACCTCGTCGGCGCGTTGTTTCTCCAGCGCCCGCCGCGCGATTTTCGGATTCACGACGAAGGCGGGGCATTTACCGGTGGGATTGAACACAAGAGGATTCGGCGAATTCGGGGCAGCTTGCGCATCGAATACATAGCGGCGGTCACACACATCCACCTTGGGTTCGAGATGCGTCGCCTCGAAGTGATCGTTGCCGATCTTGAGCATCTTCCAGAAGGCCAACTGCGGATGCGTTCGATGCCGCGCCAGATTCGCCGGCGTCAAGCGGAACGGATAGGCCTGGACCTGGAATGACGGCCGGCCGAGGAGTGAGTCGCGCGCCAGCGAATAGATCTCGCTGATCTGTTCGTCGGTCATGGCATAGCAACCGCTCGACGAGCAGTCGCCGTTGATCATGAGCAAGCTGCCGTGGCGGTCGTTCGCTTTGTCGAAGCTGTTGGGAAAGCCGGTGTTGATCGCAAGATAGAAGTTGGAATTGGGATTCATCAACTCGGGCGTAACCGTATAGAACCCCTCTGGAGCCTGACGGTCGCCCTCATGCAACTTCGGCCCAAGATCGCCCGACCACCGACAGATCGGATAGGTCTTGAGGAGCTGGAAATGGCCGGTGGTGTCCTGCTTCCAGACTTCGAGTTCCGCCTCTTCCTTGAAGATGCGCACAAGGATCGGTGAATGTTTTGGCATCTTCTTTTGTCGGAGCAGCGAAAGGAGCTCGGGCGGCAACTCCTTTGTTGCCCTGGGCGGCAACGGATTGCTGTCTTCGCCAAGGCACGTGACCGGCGTCAATGCCGCGGCAAAAGCCGCCATCAGCCCAAGCGCACGGACGACCGTGGCGCGGATCATTGCCAGACCCCCGACGTGGAACCTTCCTATCTGAATGCTCGGAGTCGGTGGCTTTCGTAGGGCAAACCCAGACCAGGGTTTTCTCCTATTTGTCGGCCTTGGGGGGTGAAGCGGACATCTGATGCTCAGATCGAGTTTTTCCGGTGTTGACCCAAACCGGACATCAGCACCCGGTTTTTGCTGCAATGCATTCCGGTGATCGCGATCGACCTTGAAAGCGATCCGGGGGTGAGCGCTTTGGTCGCAAGCCCAAGCCGGACCGAGCCGACCGCACGATATCAGTGAGGCGGCAGAGCGCGCTATTGCCTACGCCGCAAGCGGGCCAACCAAGCGACGGCGACGCCGGGCCGAGCCTGAACCGGTAAGGCAGTGTCGCCGTTGTCTCGAAAACCGTCATGAGAGGTGACGTCATGAAGATCGTCGTTATCGGCGGGACCGGCCTCATCGGGTCGAAGGTCGTGGAGAAGCTGAAGCGAAAGGGGCATGAGGCGATCGCCGCCGCGCCAAACACGGGCGTCAACACCGTCACGGGCGAAGGCTTGGCCGAGGCGCTTGCGGC
>DATGCX010000382.1:0-2475 GCA_035311445.1 Xanthobacteraceae bacterium
CGACCGACGCTCGATTTCCGAAGGTGGCGTAAAGCAGCGTAATGCAGAACCTAGGCAGCTCGGAGTGTCGCTACCCATCGTTGATGCGACATCTCGGCGTACAGGGTGTTAGCGATCATCAGAAAACGTCTCTTTCCGGACGTCGGCCGAGCCGCCCTTTCGCTCAGCCAGTCGGCGTAGCTTGAGCCGCAGGTATTCCAAGTAATTATCCGGCGCAGGATGCGCCAGCAGTTCGTCAATGACAGGCAGGAAGTAGGCCAACGATCGAATCGGCGACAATGGTGGACCATCCGAGGGCCTGGCCAGCCGGCGCAGTGATGCCAACAAGAAAGCGGACTCAACCACGCGCAGGGGAACTCCGCGATCATGTAGACGTTGAGCCTGCCATTGATCCTGAACACTGGCACGCATAGGCGTCTCCGGCAGTTCGACATACAGAATGAGCACGGTGGCCACATAATTGGCCGGATCGGAGTCGGCCGCCGCCGGGGGAGTCATTTCTTCCTCCGCCTGGCGGCAGTTTCTTGCTGACTTTCCCGAACGCGATAGCTGTCTCCTTCGATCACCGTCACATCGGCGTGATGCAGCAGTCGATCCAGCAGGGTGGCAATGCAGGTGGCGTTAGGAAAAACCTCGTTCCACTCTTTGAACGGCCGATTGGTTGTGACGATCACGCTTTTGCGTTCGTAACGCCGGTTGATGACTTCATAGAGTAAGTCGGCGGCCTTGTCGTCGAAGGAGAGATACCCGACCTCATCTAGGCACAACAAACCCACGCTGGCATACCAGCGCAGTTTGCGACGACGTCCCTCCGGGTCTTGACGGTGCAGTTCTTCCAGCAACGCGGGCGCGGAACGAAACAGTACCGAGCTGCCCGCCATCACGGCGGCGTGCCCAATATTGTTGGCGATCATGGTTTTGCCCAAGCCGTTGGTCCCTACCAGGACCAGGTTTCGGCCCTCCGGTAGAAAGTCCAGTGTCAGCGCTCGCTCGATGACATCGCGTTCGATCTTGGTGGGCCATGTCCAATCGAAATCGGCCATGGGTTTGAAGCTTTTGATTCCGGAGAGCCGGAGGCGGCGCTCCAGGCTGCGGCGGGAGCGCTCGGCGGCTTCCGATTGAACCAGTTGTTCCAAGATCTGACGCGGCGACCAGCGGGCTTTGGTGGCGCGCGCCACGAAGTCGTCCAGGTTCGCCGGCAGGGAACGCAAACCGATCTGCTGGAGCTGGGCCGCCAAGCTATTGGTCGGGATCGTCGTCTCGGTTACGGGCAAGTTCATCGTAGGTCTCCAGGTCGTGCGGCCGTACGTCAATGGATTGGGCCTCGGGGTGACGGCTCAGATCCACCGCAAGCCGCGGTGAGGTGCTGCGCAGCTGCCGGCGTAACAAGAAGGCCACCGAAGACGCGCGGGGCGTGTTTCTCTCCAGCGCTTCCCGGATTGCGTTTCGCAAGGCGGCGGCGCCATACAAATCCCGCAGTTTGAGTAGCTGGGCGGTTTGGCTGCCGGCCGACTCTCCTTGCGAAAAAGCCAGATCCAACAGGGTCTTGATCTCCGGCACAGCTTGCGCCAGCCGGCCGCCGGGAGTGGCATCGAACGCTTTGCGTTTGGCCCTCTGCAAGGCCTCCTGATGAGCCGGTTCCAATACCTCCTGATGCCGATCGTAAGAGCGGTGATGGCAGGCGATCTCTGCCGAGCCATCGAGAATCCGCACCAACGTATCGGTGGCGACCAGAGTCAGCGGCCGGCCCACAGCCTCGGGTGGGACGGAGTAGTCGTTGAGATCAAAACGGACATAGAGGGTTTTCGCGGAGTGGACCGGCACGATCAGATCGGTGCTGAAAGGATGCAGCGGCGGAGGCAGCAGGCGCGATTGCTCCTCCGCAAAAACCTGCGCCACGGTACGGCTGTCGTCTCCCGGCCACGCTCGCTGGTGCGCCACCTGATCGCGCCAGAGGAGCGCCTGACGATTGCATTCCGCCAGAGTGGTGAAGGCGCGGCCCGCCCAGAACGAATCTCGGACGTACCGAATGGCGCGTTCCACGCGACCTTTGGCGAAAAGCGCGCATTGCAGACCGTGGCGACGGTGGCTTACAAGTTTTCACCGTCACGCACCCTTTCCATCCATTGAAGGGGCAGACCTTCGAAGTCCTTGTCGTGCGCAACAACTGGGGCGGGGACCGTGTGTCGTATCTGGACGCGAAGGGACGGCTGCGCACGTTACCGGTCGAATGGACGGATGCCCGTATGCCCGATCCCGTGGTCACGGTCGGCGCTGGGCGCGCCTTCTTCCGTGCCGACCGGCTGCGTCAACTACGCAGGCTGATCGACGAACAAATGGCCGGGCGGGGTGCCGCATGATGTTAGGCAAATTGTGCGCGATATGTCTTGAGAAATATGTACACGGAATTTTCTGCGCAGGTTGGGTGATAGTGGGGATGTTTCGATTATATACTTGTATAATCGTAGAGGTTGC
>DATGCX010000383.1:0-21002 GCA_035311445.1 Xanthobacteraceae bacterium
TGCGAACGAGCTTGCCGGTCTCGCGCTCGTCTTTGGTGCAGTGATTTTTGCGGTCGTGACAGCGATCATGCTTGTCCGCACACGTGAACGGCTGCGGGTCGAACTTGTCGCCGCGCGTGCCGAGGTAGCGGCGCTCGACGGCGAAATCGACCGGCTCTATGGGCTGTTGCTCGCCGAACCTCAGGTCATCATCACCTGGAGCCGCGGCGCCGTGCCCGAGATCATTGGCGATCCGAAGATGATTGCGCCGGAACTCTCCGGCGACAGCATCACGACCTTTGCGGCTTGGTTGCGGCCCGAACAGGCGTTCCTTCTGGATTCGGTTGTCGAACGGTTGCTGACGCACGGTGAGGGCTTTTCGATCTCTTTGACGACGCTAGCGGGGCGCTATGTGGCGGCGGAGGGCCGCGCGATCGGCGGCAGCGCCATACTCCGCCTCAATGACAGAAGCGGCCTCAAGAAGGAAAATGCCGAACTCAGTCATCGCCTGCAACGGCAACAGGAGAATGCGGAGGCGCAGCGCGCTCTCCTCGAAGCGCTTCCGTCTCCGGTGTGGACGCGAGATGCCGGCGGCCGGCTCACCTTCGTGAACCCTGCGTTTGCACGCGCCGTCGCGGCGGCTGACCCGAAGGCCACGGGGGCAAACGGACGCGAGCTTCTCGACAGCGATACGCGGGCGGAGATCGAGCGCTTGCGCGCCAGCGGCAGCGCTTATTCGGGGCGCGCCGCCGTCAACATTGGCGGCACACGCCGCGTCCTTGACGTTTTTGAAACGCCGGTGTCACGCGGCAGCGCCGGAATATGTCGCGATGTGACCGAACTGGAGACGTTGCGGTCCGACCTTGCGTCCACGGTCGGGGCGCATCGCCGTACGCTCGACCAGCTATCGACGGGGGTCGCCATATTCGATCCCAATCATAATCTGGCGTTCTACAATTCCGCCTATCGCAGATTGTGGGAAATCGATGCCGGATTCCTTGACCGGCACCCAGCCGATTCTGCCGTGATTGATCGCTTACGCGCTGCGCGGCGACTGCCCGAGCAACAGGATTTTCGGGCGTGGAAGGCCCAGCTCCACCGCGCCTATCGGGCCTCCGAACCCGCCACATATGAATGGCATCTGCCGGACCAGCGCACGCTCCGTGTCGTGACCACCCCCAATCCGGACGGCGGCGTCACCTATTTGTTCGACGACGTCACTGAACGCCTCAACCTTGAACGCCGATTCGATGCGCTGATCCGGGTCCAGGGCGAAACTCTCGACAACCTCACCGAGGCGGTCGCGCTGTTCGGCAGTGATGGCCGGGTCCGGCTGTACAATCCGGTGTTCGAGAAGATGTGGCAGCTGTCGCCCACCATGCTCGACGAGCATCCTCACATTGAGGCCGTGATCGAGCGGTGCCGCGCCTTCCATGGTGTCCGCGAAACGTGGCAGTCTCTCCATGCTGCTGTGACGGCTATCGATAGTCGGGATCCGATTCTCCGGCGCATCGAACGGGCCGACGGCAGCGTTGTCGATTGCCGCACCGTGCGGTTGCCGGACGGCGCAACCCTGGTGACGTTCCAGGATGTTACCGATTCAGTCAATGTCGAGCGCGCTCTCATCGAGCGCAACAATGCTCTGGTCGCGGCAGACAAGATCAAGATCGATTTCGTCCACCACGTGTCCTACGAGCTGCGATCGCCCCTGACCAATATCATTGGATTCGCGCATTTTCTCGGCGATCCGTCGACCGGGCCGCTTACTGCCAAGCAGGCCGAATATCTCGGGTACATCACGGTTTCCAGCAATGCGCTGCTTGCCATCATCAACAACATCCTCGATCTCGCCTCGATCGGCGCCGGGGCGATGACGCTTGATCTCGAACGGGTCGACGTCCTCGCCACCATGGCGGCCGCCGTCGAAGGCGTGCAGGACCGCCTGGTCAAGAATAACATCAAGCTCGAGCTGCGCGTGCCAGGCGACATCGGCAGCTTCGTGGCCGATGAACGCCGCGTCCGCCAGATCCTGTTCAATTTGCTCTCGAATGCCATCGGGTTCTCGCCGCCGGGCGAGACGGTCGTGCTGGCGGCCGAACGTACGCCGGACCAGGTCTCGTTCACCGTCAAAGACCGCGGGCCGGGCATTTCGAGCGAAATCAAGGACAAGGTGTTCGACTGGTTCGAATCCCATGCCCACGGCACTCACCATCGCGGCGCCGGCCTCGGATTGTCGATCGTGCGGTCCTTCGTCGAGCTGCACCACGGCACGGTTCGGATAGATTCCGTTCGGGGGCAAGGCACGACTGTGGTATGCACTTTCCCGCCCGCGGCCGCGACGGCGCGGAACGCCGCCGAATAGGCGCGGGCGAAGCACGAGCGGGTTGGAGAGCCCTGTTTCGGTTTCCACTTCGGCCTTGGGCCTCATCTCGCGTCACGCGTGGACCGGGCAAGCCCGGCGGGGAGGCGCTTTTTCAAGAAAACAAACAATAAGGTCGTTCCGCCTCGTCAGGTACTCAAGATGACGCGGCCAGTCGAGAGCGCATGGAGCCCGGCCTTTCGCGTCGTCCTGACGCTAGGTGCTGGGAGCTACGCCAGTACATCCAGGCCCTTCCGGTCAACAAGCTCAAGGAGCTTGCTTGCGGCCCCGCTTGGCTTCTTTGTGCCCTGTTCCCAGGCCGCGACGGTTGTTTTTCCAACGTTGAGAAATGCGGCGAACACGCCCTGACTGGCGCGATTCTTGGTGCGAATCCGCACGACATCCTTTGCGGTGAACTGAGGACACGGATCAAGGCAGAGCGCATCAAACTCACGCATCGTGAGGTCGTTCATGTGACCGGTATCGTGCAGCCGCTTCGCGGAACTATGTACGCTCTTGAGGATTTTGCTCATGGGGACCTGACCTCTATGATACCGCCGTCCCCCACCGTCCTGGACAAAGCGGCGTCGCTAAACGTCATGTAGTAGTCGGCGAGCTTGTGAAGCGCCTTCTTCTCTCTCGGCGAGATGTTGTCCTTGTCGTTCTTGTCGAAGCCGTGCAAAAAAACCAAACAGTCACCCTGACGGTGCGCCACAATGGTACGGTATCCGCCCCTTTTGCCTCGCCCCTCGGCCCCGACACGTTTCTTGATGAGGAAGCCGCCCAACCTGGCGTTGACCAGGCCACTCTCGATTTCTTGAGCGGCGTCGCAAAGCTTGGCGTCCGTCAGACCCTCGCTCTTTGCCCAACGGTGGAAGTCATAGGCTTTGAAAATCCTGACAGGCATCAATGTATCACGCAGTGATATAGAAAGGCAAGGGAATAACTCAAGGGGGGAACTCAAAGCCCTATAGAACGCACGGGCCGCGTGCAAGCCTCCATCTTGCATCCGTTATGCGCCTGTCGAACCCGCCTACGACCGCGTTTGAGCGGCCGCTGGCGACGCCCTTTGGGCTGCTCGATCGTGCGGTCCTTCGTCGAGCTGCACCACGGAACGGTTCGGATAGATTCCGTTCCGGGGCAAGGCACGACTGTGGTATGCACCTTTCCGCTCGCGGCCGCGACGGCGCGGGACGCCGCCGAATAGGCGCGACAACTGTGGCGGAGGATCATGCAGACATACTCTGGCGGCGGTCCGGGATTCACGTTGTCGCTGGCAAACGAGGAGGCGACCCGCCGGTTTGCGGCTGACCTTGCCAACATGCTGCAACCCGGCGACTTCATCGCACTTGCGGGTGACCTCGGCGCCGGCAAGACGACTTTCGCCCGCGCAATGATTGCTTCCCTGGCGAACGACGCGGCCATCGAGGTGCCGAGTCCGAGCTTCACGCTGGTGCAACATTATGACCTGCCCCGTCTTCGCGTTGTACATGCCGACCTCTACCGCCTTGTCGGCGCGGAAGAACTCGCCGAACTCGGCCTGGAAGAGAACGCGGACGCGGTCGTGGTGATGGAATGGCCCGATCGCGCCGGCAGCACACTGCCGGAAGATCGCATTGACATCACATTTACGCTCAACCCCCGCGGCGGGATCGAACGTCGCATGGTCCACATTTCCGGGCATGGCGCCGCCACGGTGCGGGTTGATCGTCTCGGTGCCATGCTCGGCCTCCTCGAAGAAGCCGGCCTCGCTGCCGCGAAGCGCGTCCGCATCGCGGGCGACGCATCGACCCGCTCCTACGATCGGCTGTTCTGCGACGGCAAGCGCTTCATCCTGATGAATGCCCCGCGCAGGCCAGATGGTCCGCCGATCAAGCGCGGTCTGCCGTATAGCGCGATCGCGCACCTTGCCGAGGATGTGAAGCCTTTTGTTGCGATCGCAAACGGGCTGCGGGAACGCGGTTTTTCGGCGCCGAATATCTTCGCCGCCGACCACGATGCGGGGTTCTTGGTGCTCGAAGATCTTGGCACCGAGCTTGTTGTTGCAGGTGACCCATCGTCGCCGATCCCAGAACGCTACGAGCGGGCAACGGACGTGCTGATCGAGCTGCATCGGCGCGACCTGCCCGATGTGCTCCCGGTCGCCCCGCATGCCGAATATCGCATTCCGCCTTACGACCTTGATGCGTTCCTGATCGAGGTGGAGCTGCTGATCGACTGGTACCTGCCGTTTCGCGGTGTTCCTGCCACCGCGGAAACTCGCGCGCAGTTCCTGTCGCTCTGGCGTGATGCCCTGCGCCCGGCGCTCGATGCGCCAAAGACTTGGGTGCTGCGCGACTTCCATTCGCCGAATTTATTGTGGCTGGAGGGCCGGGCGGGCGTTGCTCAGATCGGTTTGCTGGATTTCCAGGATGCCGTGTTGGGGTCGGTAGCCTACGATGTCGCTTCGCTGCTCCAGGATGCCCGGGTGGACGTGACGGAAAAGCTGGAGGCGGCGCTGTTCGAACGCTACGTGCAAGGGCGCTGCGCGCACGATCCGGATTTCGACACCAATGCGTTCACTCAGCTGTACGCGACGCTTGCCGCCCAACGGGCAACGAAAATCCTTGGCATTTTTGCGCGGCTCAACCATCGCGACGGTAAGCCTCAATATTTGCAACATTTGCCGCGTGTCTACGCCTGTGTGCGTCGCGACCTCAGGCACCCGGCGCTCGCTGCCCTCAGCGATTGGTACCTTTCTCACGTTCCGCCGCCGTGACCGGTACCCTCTCTCGCAGGCGGCAGAGGGTCGTTGCCGCCGCATGTCACATTGTCGTTTCGTTTGCCGGCAACACTTCTCGAAATCCGTTTGAGGTGAAGATGACGAGAGCCCTCGGCTACCAGATCCCTCGCCGCGCCATGGTGCTGGCCGCGGGATTGGGCACGCGTATGCATCCGCTCACCGACGCCACGCCGAAGCCGCTCATCGCAGTCGGCGGCAAGGCGTTGATCGACCATGTGCTCGACCGGCTGGCCGAGGTGAACGTCGAGATCGCCGTGGTCAATGTTCACCATCTCGCCGATAAGGTCGAACAGCATCTTGCCGGACGACGAGGCCCCAGGATCGTGATCTCCGACGAGCGCGACGAACTGCTCGATACCGGCGGTGGCGTCGTCAAGGCGCTCCCCAGTCTCGGCGCCGCGCCGTTCTTTCATCTCAACTCCGACGCCATCTGGATCGATGGGGTCAAGCCAAATCTCATCCGTCTTGCCGAGACGTTTGATCCCGCCCGCATGGACGCGCTGTTGCTGCTCGCCGCGACCTCGACCAGCATCGGTTATGGAGGCCGCGGCGACTTCGCGATGGCGCCGGACGGCCGGATAACCCGGCGTCGGGAAGGCGAAGTTGTGCCGTTTGTCTATGCGGGCGTCGCGATCCTGAGTTCCGTCTTGTTTTCCACAGCCCCTCCTGGCGCCTTCTCGCTCAATCTGCTGTTTGACCGCACAATCGAGGCCGGCCGGCTATACGGCCTGCGACTGGAAGGCGTATGGATGCATGTCGGGACCCTGGAGGCCATCGCTGCCGCAGAAGCCGCCATCCTTGCCAGCGTAGCGTGATAGAATACGGGTCGGGGAATCACGCGTACGTCATCCAAACAATGAACGATTTAGCGCCTCAGCGGCCGCATTCGCGGACCACGATGCCGTTGCCGCCACCCTGCCCTCCCTCGCAAGCCGGGGAGGGTAGCGAGGGGGCGCCTGCTCGCGCGGTCACGTCCAAGACATCTCGCGTGTTCACCATTCCGGCATCGGCGCCGTTCCTGCAGACGCTGATACGCGCCCTGCGGGACGGGCAGCTGGTCGAAGGCTTCATGCCGGGGCCAGGCGATTTCGCCGATACGACCATATTTCTGCCGACGCGACGCGCCTGCCGGCTCGCCCGCAATGCGTTTCTTGAGGTGCTGGGCGTCGACGCAGCGGTGTTGCCGCGCATCGTGCCGATTGGCGACATCGATGAGGACGAGCTTGTCTTCGCCGATATGGCAACCGGTGATGTCGCCTCCGACGCGCTCGGTCTGCCGCCCGCTGTCGGCGGATTGGAGCGTCGCTTTCTGCTGGCGCGCCTGGTGCTGAAATGGGCTGAGCGAATCGCACCTCCTGCCGGAGAGGCGCCGCTGGTGGTTCGCCATCCGGCCGCCGCCCTGGCGCTGGCCGACGATCTCGCCAAGCTCATGGATGACATGACGACCCGCGAGGTGCCGTGGCAGCGGCTGGATGGCCTCGTGCCGGACGAGCTCGACCAGTACTGGCAGCTGACGTTGCGATTTCTCTTGATCGCGCGGGAAGTATGGCCAGCGATTCTTGCCGAGCGCGGCGCCATAGAGCCGGCGATGCGACGCGACCGCCTGATCGCTGCCGAAGCGGCGCGCCTGGTGTCGCGGCCTGGCAAACCGGTTATTGCGGCGGGCTCGACCGGTTCCATGCCGGCGACAGCGAAGCTGCTTGCCACCATCGCGGGCCTGCCGCAGGGGGCCGTGGTGCTCCCCGGCCTCGACACAGAGCTCGACGAGGAATCGTGGCATGCCATCGGCGGCATTAGGGCATCCGGCCGCGCGCGGCTTCCGCCGGCCCCCGGACATCCTCAATTTGCCATGCATGCGCTTCTTGCCCGCATCGGCATCAAGCGCCACTACGTAGGGGTTCTGGTCGCGCCATCACCCCACGGCCGCGAAGCCTTGGTGAGTGAAGCGCTGCGCCCGGCGGCCGCGACCGACAAGTGGCGCACCCGGCTTGGCGAGATCGCCGCGGCGTTCGCACCTGCGCTTGCGGGCGTCACGGTCATTCAGGCGGTCAATGCGGAAGAGGAAGCGCTCGCGATCGCCGTGGTGCTGCGCGAAGCGCTATCCCAGACGGAGGGCATGGCCGCGCTGGTGACGCCGGATCGCGCGCTGGCACGCCGGGTGGTCGTGACTTTGCGGCGCTGGAATATCACGGCTGACGATTCGAGTGGCGATCCGCTTGGCGAGACATCGGCCGGAGTATTCGCCCGGCTCGTCGCCGAAGCCGCAGTTGACGGATTAGCGCCGGTGCGACTGCTGGCGCTGTTGAAGCATCCATTTGCTCGGTTCGGCGCGGATGAGGCTCGTCACGGCCGCGCTGTGGCGGCGCTGGAACGCGCCATTCTTCGCGGTCCACGCCCTCGTGCGGGATCGATTGGTCTCATTCAGGCCCTTTCGAGTTTTCGGCGCGAGCTTTCCAAGCTCAAACGCGGCGAACCCTCGGATATTCATCGTGCCGATCCGCGACGGTCTTTGCACTTTGCACAGCTCGATGAAGCCGAGGCGCTGCTCCGACGAATCGCAATGGCTCTCGAGCCGCTTGAATCCGCAATCGCCTTATCGCGCAGTCACGATTTCGCCGGCCTTGCGGCGCGCCACTGCGAGGCTGTCAGGCGCGCCGGTACCGACGGGGCCGGCGAAACGTTTGCGGGCCCGGACAGCGAAGCGCTTGCAATGGCGTTCGACGAGATTGTCGAAAAGATCGAGCCTTTCGCAGTAATCGTTGAAGACTACCCGGAGCTGTTCGATGTGACGATCGCGGACCGGGTGGTGCGCCGGCCGGGGGCGCCCGGCAATCGCATCCGCATTTACGGCCCCCTGGAGGCGCGACTCACCAGCAACGATCGCGTTATCATCGGCGGGCTAGTCGAAAGCGTGTGGCCCCCCGATCCGCGGACTGATCCGTGGTTGAGCCGGTCGATGCGCCAAGCGCTCGGTCTCGATCTGCCGGAACGCCGCATCAGCCTCGCGGCCCACGATTTCGCACAGCTGCTCGGCGCGCGGGAGGTGTTTCTCACCTATTCGGCCAAGCGCGGCGGCGCCCCGACGGTGGCGTCGCGCTTCGTACAGAGACTGGCGGCCGTTGCAAGTGCGCCATTATGGGAGCAAGCGCTTACGCGCGGCGAGCGGTATCTCGATCTTTGCCGCAGCCTTGACGCTCCGAAAGCGCCGCCCCAACCGATTGCGCGTCCCGCACCATGCCCGCCGCGCGCCGCGCGTCCCGCCTCGTTGTCGGTGACTGAAATTGAGCATTGGCTGCGTGATCCTTACACCATTTATGCCAAACACATTCTTAAGCTGCAATGGCTCGATCCGGTTGATGAGGCGCTGGGTGCGGCGGAGCGTGGCAACATCATTCATGGCGCGATCGGGGATTTCGCAAAGGCCTATCCCGACGCATTGCCGGACGATCCCTATGGCGAGCTGTTGCGTTTGGGTGAGCGGCATTTTGCGCCGCTGAAGGATTTTCCGGAGACCTGCGCATTCTGGTGGCCGCGTTATGAACGCATTTCGCGTTGGTTCGCGGATTTCGAGACAAAGCGCCGTGCCAAGATCACGGCTTCTCATGCGGAAATCCGGGGCGAGCTGCAGATCGCGACCGGCGACCGCGTCTTCCGACTTACGGGCCGCGCCGACCGCATCGAGCATCTCGCCGACGGCAGGTATGCCATTCTGGATTTCAAGACCGGAGCGCCGCCGACCAGCAAACAGGTGGAGATCGGTATCGCGCCTCAACTGACCCTGGAAGCCGCCATGCTGCGCAACGGTGGTTTCGCCGAACTCGCCCCCGCCGGTTCGGTTGCCGAGCTGGTCTATGTCAGGCTCAATGGCGGTAGTCCGGCCGGCGAAGAGCGCGTCATCGAGTTCAAGGGGCGCAGCGCCGATGCTGCGGCCAACGAGGCGCTCCGGCGACTTACGGAGCTGGTCACCCGCTTTGAGGATGAAGACACGCCGTACCGCTCGCTCATTCTCTCCATGTGGACGCACCGCTACGGCACCTATGACGACCTTGCGCGCGTCAAGGAATGGTCGCTCCTGGGCGGCGTCGAGGACGATGAATGAGCGCACGCATGATTCTGGATTCAGTACGCAGGCGTCAGGCGGAAGCATCCGACCCACTGGCGGCCGTATTCGTCTCCGCCAATGCCGGGTCGGGCAAAACCCATGTACTGGCGCAACGTGTCATCAGGCTCATGCTCGATGGCGGACCGGCGGGGGTCGATCCGTCGAAGATCCTCTGCATCACCTTCACCAAGGCGGCTGCCGCCAACATGGCGGCACGCGTCTACGATCGGCTCAAGAGTTGGATCGCGCTCGATGATGATGCGCTTGACCGCGCCATGCAGGAGATCGGTGTTACTGAGATCAATGCAGCCAAACGCCTGCGCGCTCGCCGCTTGTTCGCGGCAGCGCTGGAGACTCCCGGCGGACTCAAAATGCAGACCATCCACGCGTTCTGTACCCGTGTTTTGCAGCAGTTCCCGTTCGAAGCCGATGTGGCGGCGCATTTCAGTGTCCTGGAGGAGCGCATTCAGAACGAGATGCTGGAACGCGCCAGGATGGCCGTCCTGCTCGAAGCCGCTGCAGCGCCGGAGAAGTCCCTCGGGCGCGCTTTTAAAGTTGCGGTCGCGGGCGCCGCCGATACGACGTTGGTAGATACGCTCAATGAGGCGATCGCCCAGCGCCAAAAGGTCGCTGCCTGGATCGACGGAGGCGTCGAACGCGCGATCGCACAATTGTCGATGGCGCTCGGCATCGATGCAGATGATGATCTTGCTCACGTCGAAAAGGACATCGTAGAAGGACCACACCTGCCGTTGTCGCATTGGGCGGACATCGTGGCAGCGTTAGAGGAAGGCTCCAAGAATGATCATGACCAGGCCTGGCGCCTGTCGGCAGCACTGGCGGCATCAGGCGAGGCGCGGATCGAGCATTACTTCAGCATCTTCCTGAAGGAGGGGAATGAGCGCCGAAAAAAGCTCATTACGGTTGGATTGGCAGACCGCTATCCGGAGCTCGCGGAACGCCTCGGTGTCGAGCAGGACCGCGTGATCGAACTCGTCGCGCGTCGCAATGGCGTCATCTGCCGCGACCGCACCGTGGCCCTGGTCACCATCGCAGTCGAGGTGATCAAGCGTTACAGCGACGAGAAGCAGCGCCGCGGCCTTCTCGATTACGAGGATCTGATCGACAAGACGCAGCGCCTGCTGGCTGAGTTCAATCCGAACTGGGTACACTACAAGCTCGATCTCGGACTCGACCACGTGCTGATTGATGAAGCGCAGGACACCAGCGAAAACCAGTGGGGGATCATCAAACGGCTGGTGTCTGAATTCGGTATCGGTACGAACGGAGGCTTCGCACGTACCGTTTTTGCGGTGGGTGACGAAAAGCAATCGATCTTTTCGTTCCAAGGGGCCGCGCCGTGTGAATATGATGCGGCGCGGCGACATTTCGAGCAGATATTTTTGGCATCCGGCGTCGCGTGGAGGTTTGTGCGGTTCGATCATTCGTTCCGCTCTGGCGAGAACGTGCTCGGTGCGGTCGACGAGGTATTCCGTCTCCCGCAAATCTATCGCAGCATCACGTCGGATCGCGACGGCAAGCCAGTGCATCTGGCGTTGCCCGACGCCGCACCTGGAGTGGTGGAGATCTGGCCCCTGATCGAGCCCGACCCGATCCCCGAGATTGAGGGCTGGGACGCGCCGTTTGACGCCGTTTCGGAAAGGAGCCCGCAGGTCAAGCTCGCGTCAAAAATCGCCGCGACCGTGCGGGGTTGGGTTGACGGCGGCGAGCCGGTCGGCCGCGACGGCCGTCCGATACAGTACGGCGATGTATTGATTTTGGTGCGCCAGCGTGGCGCCCTGTTCGGGGGGATTATCCGGGCCCTGAAGAACGCCGGCGTCGCGGTTGCGGGGGCCGATCGGCTGGTGCTGACCGAGCATATCGCGATCATCGACCTTTTGGCCCTTGCGGATGCCGTATTGCTGGAGGACGACGATCTAGCACTGGCGATTGCGCTCAAGAGTCCGTTATTCGGCTTCGACGACGATCTCTTGTTCGAACTTGCCTGGCCGCGCCGCGGAAGCCTGCGTGCTGCCCTGGCCGCGCGTGCCGGGGACAAAGTGGAGTTTGCTGGCGCCGAGGCGCTGTTGCGCCAGTGTTCGGCCCGTGCGCGCTACGAAAGCCCGTTCGCGTTCTTTGCGTGGTTGCTGGGGCCGGAGGCAGGGCGGCGAAAGATTTTTGCGAGGCTCGGCCTCGAAGCCGCCGACGCGCTCGACGAGTTCCTGGAGTTGGCGCTCGAATATGAAAGGCACGAGGCCCCATCATTGCAGGGGTTCGTCGCCTGGTTGAGAGGAGCCACCACCGTGGTCAAGCGCGACATGGAAATCACGCGCGACGAGGTCCGTGTCATGACGGTACACGGCGCCAAGGGTCTTGAGGCGCCGGTGGTGATCCTTGCCGATACCACCACGCCGCCCAAAGGAGTCCACCAGCCGAAGCTGCTTGAAATCAAGCCCCCTTCCTACTCTCCCCCGCCAGCGGGGGAGAGTAGGAAGGGGGTGCCCGGTGAGCCGGCTTGTATCGTCTGGGCAGGACGCCGCGATCAGGACGTGCGCGCGGTGGCGCAGGCGCGGCAGGCGGTGATGGACGAAAACGAACACGAACATCGTCGGCTGCTGTATGTGGCGATGACCCGCGCGGCCGAGCGGCTGATCGTGTGCGGCTGTCACGGCAAGATGAAGCCGAAGTCTGGTTGCTGGTATGACCTGGTCCGCAGCGGCCTTGCCGGCCGACCCGGTTTCGAGGAGGTAGGTGAGGGCGATACGAAAGTATGGCGCTACAGCAGGGCCGGGGAGGCGCCGCAACAAATGGCGCACGTGCGTTCGCCTAAAAGGGAACGCACGATCGAGGTGCCGGCGTGGCTAACAACGCCAGCGGCACCGGAAATCGATCGTCCCGTGGCTATGTCACCGTCGGCCGCCTCTGGAGAGGCCGCCACGCGGCGCGCGCGATCACCGCGGCGGGAACCCGCGCAGGCGCTGGCCCAAGCGAAGGCGCTGGCGCGGGGGACGCTCTTTCATCGGATGATGCAGTCGTTGCCCGACATTGAACCGGCCCGCCGCGAGGCCGCAGCATGGAATTTTCTGGCACGGACGGGCGCCATGTTCAGTGCGGACGATCGCAATCGGTTCGTGAAACAGGCCTTCGCGATCCTTGCGGATCGACGCTTCGCGCAATTATTCGAGCCCGGCAGCCGCGCGGAGGTGCCGATCGTGGGCCGCCTCGCCCGTGCTGCTGGTCCTGAAATTCTCGTATCGGGCCAGATCGACCGACTCGCAATCACGGCACATGCCGTGTTGATCGCTGACTACAAGACGAATCACGATCCGCCGAAAAGCCTTCAGGCAGCGCCGCAAGCCTATGTGGAACAACTGGCGCTCTATCGGGCGGTGCTGGGCAGGATCTATCCGGATCGGCCGATCCGGGCCGCGTTGCTATGGACCGAAATCCCCGATCTGATGGAAATTTCCGCCGCTATGCTCGATGAGGCAGTTGCCCGGATCACCTCAAGGTGAGCGTG
The DNA here is from genome assembly GCA_035311445.1 of Xanthobacteraceae bacterium. Taxonomy (GTDB): domain Bacteria; phylum Pseudomonadota; class Alphaproteobacteria; order Rhizobiales; family Xanthobacteraceae; genus JAJPKK01. Next base: position 12,743 of record DATGCX010000383.1, read on the forward strand.
CCTTGACGCCGTCCGGTGGCCTCCCTACGTTCTGCCCTACAAAACCCGGGGGCGCCGGACGCGCCCGAAATTACAAGGACGAGGTGTCGCGTGGGTGTTTCGAAGGTATCCGAAGCTGATTTCGAGGCTCAGGTGCTCAAATCCACAGAGCCTGTCGTGGTCGATTTCTGGGCTGAATGGTGCGGTCCATGCCGGATGATCGCTCCGGCGCTTGAGGAGATCGCTGCCGGCGCACTCGGCGACAAGGTCAAGATCGTCAAGCTCAACGTCGACGAGAATCCGCAAATCGCCGCGAAATACAACGTCATGTCGATTCCGACCTTGATGGTTTTCAAGAATGGCGAACTGGCCTCCCGTCAGGTCGGGGCTGCTCCCAAGGCGAAGCTTGAGCAGTGGATCACCGCGGCCGTCTGAGGCGGTAACAACAAAACGATGTTGCAGCCCGGCCGGCCCACGCCGGCCGCGGGCATTTCTGGTGCCCCGCTTCAATTTCAATTCGGCACCGTTCCGTTTATCGCCAGCACTTCGCCGGCGAGATAAAGCGAGCCGGTAATGAGAATACGCGGCGGCGGCTTGAGATCCAGCGTTGCAATCGCGGCGAGTGCGGCCTTAACTCCAGTAGAGGCGTCGGCCGCGATGCCGATGGTCCGCGCGGCCTGCGCAATTGTTTCGGCCGGCTGGCTCTTGTCGGATGCAATGGGCACCGCAACGAGCCGGCGCGCAAGCCCGGTGAAATTACGCAAGAACCCTTCCGAATCCTTGCTCGCCAACATGCCGACGATCAGCACCACAGGGCGCGGCACCCGCTCTTCGAGGTCGGCTAGTGCGGCGGCGGTGATCCGCCCGCCATCCGGGTTGTGACCACCGTCGAGCCAGATTTCGCTTCCGGCAGGCGCCTGGGCGACGACGGTGCCAGCAGTGAGCCGCTGCATGCGCGCCGGCCAATCCACTTTCACAAGCCCGCGCTCGTAGGCGCCGGTTGCCAGCTGAAATCCGGCGGCGCGCAATGCCGCAATCGCGAGGCCCGCGTTGTCGATCTGATGCCGCCCGAACAGGCGCGGACCCGGCAAGTCCAGCAGGCCTTGACCGTCCTGATAGACGAGGCGACCGCGCTCCTCGCTGGCCATCCAGTCCTGGCCTGAAACGTGAAGCGCGGCGCCGACCTCCTCCGCGTGCCGGATCAGCACTGATTGCGGGCCCTCAGTCTGCCGGCCGATCACTGCAGGGATTCCGCGCCGCATGATGGCGGCTTTCTCGCCGGCTATCTTTTCCACGGTGTCGCCAAGGAAATCCACATGGTCCAAGGATATCGGCGTAATGACGGTTGCCAGCGGCTGCGGTACCACGTTGGTGGCATCGAGCCGGCCGCCGAGTCCGACCTCGAGAAGAAGTACGTCCGCTGGCTTGTCGGCGAACAGAACGAAGGCGGCGGCAGTTTCGATCTCGAACACGGTGATCGGCGCCTCACCGTTGGCGCGCTCGCAGGTCTCCAAGGCAGCCACGAGCTCGGCGTCGGAGACCAGCACACCGCCGTCGGGCCGGCCCAGCCGGAAGCGCTCATTCATGCGCACCAGATTAGGCGAGGTGTAGGCATGCACCCGCGCCCCGGCGGCCTCCAGCATGGCGCGCATGAACGCGATGGTCGATCCTTTGCCATTGGTACCGCCCACGTGGATGACCGGAGGCAGGTTCTTTTCCGGATGGCCGAGCCGATCGAGCACATGCCACATGCGATCGAGCGAAAGATCGATGCGCTTGGGATGCAGCGCCAGCAGCCGGGTCAGGATGGTATCGACTTGGGGTTGAGGCATTCGGTTTGGCGGCTTTTCTACAGTCGGAACTCCGGTCACTGGCACTGGGCGTCAACCGCGCGACCACGGGTGGGTGGCCTTTATATAGGATGCGGGGCCTTGAAATTGTGACTTTCCTAGATTTGCAACCTCGACCAAACCACCTTTGAGTGATGTGTTGGGCGAAGCGCGGCGACGATAGCTGACCCACTTGCGTCCTATCCTGTGGATAACTTGGACAACCCCCACCACGTCGATCGGGGCTTGCAGCAGCCTTATAATGAGGCACGCGATTCCCGCGTCTCCGCTGTCAAGCCTACGAAGAGCCATGCGCTTTCCGCCTCAATTCCTCGACGAACTGCGTGCCCGGCTACCGGTATCTGAGGTTGTCGGCAAGCGCGTTGCCCTCAAGAAAGCGGGGCGCGAATGGAAGGGGCTGTCGCCGTTCAACAAAGAGCGGACACCATCATTTTTTGTCAATGACCAGAAGGGCTTCTATCACGATTTCTCGTCCGGAAAGCATGGCGACATCTTCACTTTTGTGATGGAATCAGAGGGGGTCACTTTTCCGGAGGCCGTGGAACGACTTGCCTCGCTTGCCGGCCTGCCCATGCCGAAGCTCTCCCGTGAGGCGGAGGCCATCGAGGGACGCCGCCGCACCCTCCATGAAGTCGTTGCGGTGGCTGCCAAATTCTTCGAGTCTACCCTGGCCGCCCGGGTCGGAGCCCGGGCGCGGGGCTATCTGGCCGACCGCGGCCTCGATTCGGCCGCCCAGTTCAAGTTCCGCATCGGCTATGCGCCGTCCGAGCGTTTCGCGCTCAAGGAGCATCTCGGCGCGCTCGGCGTCTCGGTTGAAGACATGATCGAGGCCGGCCTTCTGGTGGCTGCGGATGATATCCCGATTCCGTACGATCGTTTCCGCGACCGGGTGATGTTCCCGATCAGCGATCTCGGCGGCCGCATCGTTGCATTCGGCGGCCGCGCCCTCGATAAGGAAGCCAAGGCCAAATACCTCAACTCGCCCGAAACGAGCCTCTTTCACAAAGGTGGGATGCTCTACAATGCCGCGAGCGCCCGCAAAGCTGCCCACCAGGGCGCGCCGGTGATCGTGGTCGAAGGCTATGTGGACGTGATCGCAATGGTGACGGCGGGCTATGAGGGGGCTGTCGCACCGCTCGGCACCGCCCTCACCGAAGACCAACTCGTACTGCTCTGGAAGATGGCGGACGAGCCATTGTTATGCTTCGACGGCGATGCGGCCGGCCGTCGCGCTGCCTATCGTGCGGTCGATCTTTCGCTACCATACCTCAAACCGGGCAAGAGCCTGCGGTTCGTCTCGCTGCCGCAGGGGCACGATCCAGACGATCTCATCCGTTCCGGAGGGGCAGGTGCAATCGCGGATGTGCTGGCGGCAGCGCGCCCGCTCGCCGACGTACTGTGGGCGCGTGAAATGGAAGCCGGCCGTTTCGATACTCCGGAACGCCGCGCCGGCCTTGAAGCCCGCATCAACAGGTTGGCAAGCGGAATCGGAGACGAAACAGTGCGTCGCTACTATCGCCAGGATCTCTGGCAACGGCTGCGCAACCTCGCGATGTCCCCCTCTCCGGATCGTCTTATCAGAGGCGCCGCGGGACGACCTCGCGCCTCCGGTCGGGGCGGGCGCGAACGACAGTTTCGGCCATATTCAGGTGGGCCCGGTCGGGAACCGGCACTTGTTCCCCTAAGCCCGCGGCTCCAGACGAGTTCGATCGTGCGCGGCTCGCGCAGCGCTCTGCCGCCGCGAGAGGCGCTAATCCTGGTTGCGGCCTTCAATCACCCGTGGTTGCTGGAAACGGAGGCGGAACAATTGGCCGATCTCGAGTTTCTGAACAGCGATGCCGATATGTTGCGGCGCGTCATGCTGGACGTCACGGCGTCACGGCAATCTGAACCCCATTCCGATCCCGCGACTCTTCGGGAAGCCGTGATGGCCCGCGATTGCGGCGCCATTTTGCAGCGGATCGAGGGGGCGTTGACCCATCTTGCCGATTGGCCGGCCCGCGAGGGGGCGGCGCGCGAGGACGTTCGCCAATGGTGGACTCACGTTCTCACCTTGCATCGTAAGAACCGCACGTTAAATAAGGAGTTGAAAGAGGCCGAGCGGGCGTTGGGCGAGGAGTTGAGCGAGCAAAATTTTGCTTGGCTCCAGGATGTGCGGGCGCAACTTTTGTCCCTTGAGGGGACCGAAGCTTCGATCGAAGGTTTTGGAGCTCTGTCCGGCCGGCCGGTGGGCGGGCCGTAGGGCTGTAGGATCAGGTTGGTAGGGCTGGATGGTTCCGCCTCCAAGCGGAAGCGCCGGCCTTTTTGGAGGTGTGTGGTAGCGGCGACGGTAAGGCAAATAAGGCTAATCGCGGCTTAAGTGGTCTCAGCGACACTCGGTGATGCGATTCGTCTGGCGGCTTCGACGCCTGTTTCACCACCAATTGCCGGTTTTTATTATCGCAGGGGCAACGTCCCGGCTGGAGAGTCACGCATGGCAAGCAAAGTTAAAGTAGCGGTTAAGGAAAAAAAGGAAGAGGCCTCCGAAAAAGAGACTCCGGATACGCCCGATACGCCGCTGCCCTTGCTCGACCTTTCCGATGCCGCCGTCCGCAAGATGATCAAAGCCGCGAAGAAGCGCGGTTACGTTACCCACGACCAGGTCAACGCCGTTCTCCCCTCGGAGGAAGTCACCTCCGACCAGATCGAGGACGTGTTTGCGATGCTCAGCGAGATGGGCATCAACGTCATCGAGAACGAGGAAGCCGAGGCTGAGGACGCCCCCGAGGAGGCGAAGGAAGAGCCCGAGGAGGAAGAGAGCGACGGCGAACTCATCGAGGTCCAGCGCGCGACCCCGGCAGAGACGAAGAAATCCGAGCCCGGTGAGCGCACTGACGACCCCGTGCGCATGTATCTGCGGGAAATGGGCTCGGTCGAGCTGTTGTCCCGTGAGGGTGAAATCGCCATCGCCAAGCGCATCGAGGCTGGCCGCGAGGCAATGATTGCGGGCCTATGCGAGAGCCCGCTCACCTTCCAGGCGATCATCATCTGGCGGGATGAACTTAACGACGGCAAGGTGTTTCTGCGCGACATCATCGATCTCGAAGCCACATATGCAGGCCCGGACGCGAAGGGCGTGTCAGTGATGCCTGGCCCCAATGGTCAATCCCCCGATGGCGTCGTGGCGCAGCCGCCCCAGACGGCGGCTCCCGCGACCGCGCCCGCCGCTGCCACGCCGTTTCGCCCAAAGCCCGACGCCGAGCCAGGCGAAGAGGACCCCGTCGAGCCGCCGGAAGGCGAACTGGACGAGGACGATCTCGAAAGCTCGATGTCGCTTGCCGCGATCGAGGCCGAGCTCAAGCCCAAGGTGCTGGAGACCTTCGATAACGTCGCCGACAGCTACAAGCGGCTGCGCCGCCTGCAGGACCAGGACATCGAAGGCAAGCTCAAGAACCAGTCGCTGACGCCCTCCCAGGAGCGCAAGTACAAGAAGCTCAAGGACGAGATCATCGCCGAGGTGAAATCGCTGCGGCTCAATCAGGCGCGCATCGATTCCCTGGTCGAGCAGCTCTACGATATCAACAAGCGCCTGGTCAGTTATGAGGGCCGCATGATGCGGCTCGCCGAAAGCCACGGCGTGTCGCGCGAGGATTTCCTCAAGAACTACGTGGGCTCGGAGCTCGACCCGCGCTGGCTCAACCGCGTCTCCAAGCTCTCCGCCAGGGGCTGGAAGAACCTCGTTGCCCGCGACAAGGACCGCATCAAGGACCTGCGCACGCACATCCACGAGCTGGCGGGCGAGACCGGCCTTGAGATTCAGGAGTTCCGCAAGATCGTCCACATGGTGCAGAAGGGCGAGCGCGAGGCGCGCCAGGCCAAGAAGGAAATGGTGGAGGCCAATCTGCGCCTCGTCATCTCGATCGCCAAGAAATACACCAATCGCGGCCTCCAGTTCCTCGACCTGATCCAGGAGGGCAACATCGGCCTGATGAAGGCGGTCGACAAGTTCGAGTATCGCCGCGGCTACAAGTTCTCGACCTATGCGACGTGGTGGATTCGCCAGGCCATCACCCGCTCGATCGCCGACCAGGCGCGCACCATCCGCATCCCGGTGCACATGATCGAGACCATCAACAAGATCGTGCGTACCTCGCGCCAGATGCTCCACGAGATCGGCCGCGAGCCGACCCCTGAGGAGCTTGCCGAGAAGCTCGGCATGCCGCTCGAGAAGGTGCGCAAGGTACTCAAGATCGCCAAGGAGCCGATCTCGCTCGAAACCCCGATCGGCGACGAGGAGGACTCCCATCTCGGCGACTTCATCGAAGACAAGAACGCGGTCCTGCCGATCGACGCCGCGATCCAGTCGAACCTGCGCGAGACCACGACGCGGGTGCTGGCTTCGCTCACCCCGCGCGAGGAACGCGTTCTGCGCATGCGCTTCGGCATCGGCATGAACACCGATCACACGCTGGAAGAAGTCGGCCAGCAGTTCTCGGTGACCCGCGAGCGTATCCGCCAGATCGAAGCGAAGGCGCTGCGCAAGCTGAAGCATCCGTCGCGGAGCAGGAAGCTGAGGAGCTTTTTGGATAATTGAGCACGGCTCCCGTGCCCGGAGCGCACGAGAACTTAAACGGCGCGGCGAACATCCAACCATTATCTTCTGGCCCCATCCGCGCCGCTCGACGGCCGATGGACTTGCATAGCATTAGAAGTTCGCCTGACATGGATTTTTATCCAAAAGCGCCAAAAATTGGCCCTTCCGGATTGGAGCAAGCTCGCCAACCAAACTCGATCTGCCATCCGGGCAAGATTGGCTCGCGGGTGGTGATTTAGGCGATTGGCGACCTTCCGTGAGTTGATAATGCGTCCACCGGACCAGGCGACGGAACGCGTTTTAACCCTTGCCCATGGAAGTCGCTGTTTTAGCCCCGTAATTTGCGTTCGCCCCGCGTCTTGCCCCCGGCCTTGCTCATCTGTTGTGGTGGAAACGGCGCACCGAACATCCAATCATTATCTTCCGGCCCCATCCGCCCCGCCCGACGGCCAACGGGCCTGCATAGCATTAGCTGTGGCGGCAGCAGTGTACAGCTAGCTTATAATACTGGAAAAAATTGCCTATACTCATGGATTTAACAAATAGGCGATAAAGCCTCACTGCAGACAGCCCAGATAATGCTCATAATAAGGTACGGATGGACGACCTCGAAGGTGACTCACCAGGATATGTTCCCTAAGCTGCTTGAACGCTTGGAGAAAAATGACCAGTGAAAAAGAATTCCATCGGGTTGACAACTGGCCGTCTGCCTGCTCTAGATCCATCTATCTGGCAAATGATATGTATAGCTTATCATATCTGGATGGATCGCACCATGGACGAAATGGACCAAAGGCTTCGCGACCTTGAGACCCGGGTTAAAGTGCTTGAAAAGCGCTTTGAAGATGAGGGGGTTCAGAGCCCTGCTCGTGGAAAGAGGCAATCAGCAAAAGAGTTTTTGTTGACCAAGAAGTTCAAGACCGAAACGCAGAAAGTGCTCACGTTGGCCTATTATCTCGAACGCGTGGAAGGGCTGGCATCGTTCAACGTTCCCGATCTTGAGAGGGTGTTTCGGGCAGCCCGAGAGAAGCTCCCCGCAAACATGAATGACGCCGTGAATAAAAACATAGCTCGCGGATTCATGATGGAAGCCAAGGAGAAAAAAGATTCGAAAAAGGCGTGGTATCTTACGTCTACCGGCGAGCGATTTGTCGAAAGCGATATGTAATGAAATGCCAGGTCCGGTCTTATGAATTCGATCAAGGGACCAGGTGCCATGGAAAAAACTATACCCATCGACGCAACGACCAAACTCGTCGAGGTTTTGCAGCCCCTTCCTTCGGAGGACCGCATACGGGCAATACGAGCAGCCATGATTCTGCTTGGGGAAAATCAGTATGGTGTTCCCCCCTTTGCCGCTAACACTGAAGAAGACGCAAAGGCGGGAGGTGATGAGTCGGGAACTTTCCCCCCGCGTGCGCGATCCTGGATGAAGCAAAATGACATTTCCAGAGGGCAGCTTCAGCATGTCTTCCATATAGGCGATGGGGGCGTGGACGTTATCGCGGCCGTGCCCGGAAAAAGCAAAAAGGAGCAAACATATAATGCGTATGTTCTTGCTGGTCTCGGTCAGCTCCTACTGACAGGTAATGCAACATTTCACGATAAACTAGCGAGGGCATTATGTGAGTCTTCAGGTTGCTACGACAGCGCAAACCATTCAGTACATCTTAGAAATCGCGGCAACGAATTTGCGGGTACGAAGGATAAAGGATGGACTCTTACGGCACCGGGCCTCCGGCGTGCGGCAGAGCTCATTAGGGAGCTGAGTGGCGACAACCGCGATTGAATGCACAAAGATGTCCATCTTTTGTGTCGGCACTATTAATCGGTACATAAGTAAGTGGACTTTTCTTGA
>DATGCX010000384.1:0-3255 GCA_035311445.1 Xanthobacteraceae bacterium
TCATCGCGCGTCTCGGTGGCTGGAAAAGCTCCAGCAAGTCCGAATGCCCGCCCGGCGCCCTTACCATGCGCCGCGGCCTCGCCGAATTCGACCGTATCTGGCACGGTTATACCCTCGGGAAGAAATGTGCATAGATCAGCCGCCTTCGGGGAGGGTGGCCGAGCGCAGCGAGGCCGGGTGGGGCCCCTTCGCCGTGCCGCCTCTCTCCCCACCAGGCGCCTACGGCGCCACCCTCCCCGAAGGCGGGGAGGGATAGAGGGAGTGAGAGTACAAAGCTCAGTCCTGCGGCTCCACCTTGACGATGGCGTTGCCGTGATTGTTGCCTACCCACAACACCGGACGGGGGCCGCTGTCGACCACGAAGACGCGCCGAATGTTGGTGTTGCGCGGCAGCAGATATTCGACGATCTCGTCGGTCTTGGTGTTGAGTCGTGCGACCTGGTCGGTCAGCATAGACCCGGTCCACACTTCCGCCGCCCCTTTGGTCGGCACTACGTCGTAGGGCTGGCTCCAGTCGGTCGGCAGCTTCCACTCCTTGATCTGCTCAGTCTGGGGATCGAACATGGCGATGCGGTTGGCAGCGTATTCGGCGAACCACAGCCGATTCTGGTCGTCGAACCGGCCGCGACGCGGCCGCGAGCGGGTCCACGGAGTCGACCAGATCTGGGCGACGTTGGTCTTGGCATCGAGCCGGCCGATGCGGGTATCACCAAACGACATCAGGTAGAGGTTGTTGTCCTTGTCGGACGGCAGCCCATAGCCGCGGATGGTCTCGCCCTTGGCGGTAGTGGCCTGGCCGCGGTCCTCCCACTTGCCGGTCGCGATATCCAGCCGGAATACGCGGCCGTTCTCGGTGTCTTCCATCCATACCTTGCCGTCGACGTTCATGTGGGTCGGCGTCACCATGTTGGTCTGGCTGGTGATGCCCTGCCATTCCTTCGGCAGCGGATAGGTGGTGACCTGCTTGGTCTTGCGATCGATCTTCGACGCGCCCGCCTGGTACGACATGCCAATCCAGATGTTGCCTTCCGGGTCGAATTCCATACCGAGCGGACCCTTGGGCTGATCCTGCCGCAGCGTCTCCAGGGGATAATCCGTTACCTTGCCGGTTTTGGGATCGAGCTCGCCGACGAACTGGTTGCCGAAATCCGAATACCAGGCGTGGCCGTCCGCATCGACGATCACGTCATGGGGCAGCGCCTCTTTGCGCGGCAGATCATATTCGGTGATGATCACGTTGGTGGCGCGGCCCTTCGGGCGCGGCATCCGCTTGAATACCTGTCCTTCGTTATCGGGATTGTTGACGTTGGCGCTGACCAAAAACTCGGCCGCTGCATCCATCATGTTGGCGGGAACGCGCGGGCGCTCGCTGCGAGCGCCGCCTTGGAGGAGAAGCTGCGGACGCACCGGCACGGTTTCCGGCGCATAGCGCCCCATGCGGACGAACACGTTCTTCCACTCTTCGGGAGTATGCATGGCGGAGAAGACGCGCTGCAGCGTATGGCAGCCCACGCAGTCCGGCAGGAACGACTTGACGCGCGCGTCTCCCGGCGCGCTCATGATTCCACTCCCCGTTGGAGAGCTGGGCCTGGGTGTTCTTTGCCTTGACGAGCTTGATTTCGGCCGTCGCCGGCGCGCCGGTCGCAACATCGACCTGCTTCGGTCCTGCAAGGTTGCAGCCCGCTGCCCGGATCGTGATGTTGTAATGGCCGGGCCCCATCCGGTCGGCCGGGAAACTGAATTCGCCCTTTGCGTTGCTCACTACGGTAGTGGTTACGGTCGAGCCCTCTTTCTTGGCGCTGACCAGGACGCCTTCCATCAGGCCTTCTTCGGTAGAAGACACCTTGCCGCTCAGCGCCGCAACAGTCTGCGCATTCGCGCTCATGGTGGCGAAGCCGGCCAGCAGACCCACCAAGCTCACGGTCGTCAAAAGCCTTTTGGATATCATTTTTCACTCCCTGAGCGGATCGTCCGAATTGGACGCGCTAATTTGAATTTGCCCAAGTTGAAGCCCAGCATGTCGCCGGTTCCGGCGCATCCGTCGCCAACTCATCAGTGCAGACCGGCCCTCGCATGATTCGAAGCGCCCGGCACCAGCCGTCACCATGCGTCACAACCCGACCGACCACAATTTTCCGCAGTGTACCACGAATTTTCCCAGTTCGGTCGATCGGGAAAGAATTCGGCCAATTGATGCGCTGCAAACCCCGTCAAAACATCAGAGATAGCAATTCTGCATGATGGTGAACCGCCGGCACGTTGTTGCTCAAAAATCCAGCACACGACCTCGAAGCGCGAATAAACACCAGTACAGCGCGATCTTGCCCTGCTTGCCCCATTCGTTGTAGGGCCACGTGGCGCGACAATCCGAGGCGCCCGCCGATAATCGAGTTCAGCCCATAAGATGAAGTCTCCAAATCGATCGCGGTCCCCGGCGGGACGGCCCAACTTGCGCCTTGCGGCCGATATCGGCGGCACCTTCACGGATGTGGCGGCGTTTGACGCTACGACCGGCAAGCTCAAGCTCGGCAAGGCACTGTCGACGCCGCATAGTCTTGTCGAAGGAATCACGGCCGGTGTGGAGAAGGCCGGTACCGCGTACGCCGACGCCACACTCTTCCTGCATGGCTCGACGGTGGCGATAAACACCATCCTGGAGCGCACCGGCGCCAAGACTGCGCTCATCATCACGGAAGGTTTCCGCGATATCTACGAGATCGGCCGTATCAACAGGCCCGACGCTTACAATCTGTTTTTCAAGAAGCATGTGCCGCTGGTGGAGCGCGCCTTGCGCTTCGAGGCGCGCGAACGCGTGTTGGCCGACGGCGGAATCGATATTCCGCTCGATGAAGGCGAGATCGCTGCACTGGGCCAACGACTCGACAAGCTCGGCGTCGACGCAACGGCAATTCTGTTTCTGAACTGCTATCGCAATGCCGATCATGAGGCGCGCGCCAAGGCGCTGCTCGAGGCGAACCATCCCGCAATGTTCGTCTCGGCCTCCCACGAACTGTCCCAGGAATACCGGGAGTTTGAGCGCTGCTCGACCGTCGTCGCCAATGCTTATATCGGTCCGAAGGTGCGCCGGTATCTGGGCGAAATCAGCGAGCACTTGACGCGGGCCGGGTTCGACGGTGCATTCCTTGTCGTGCAGTCGACCGGTGGCCTCTATGAGGCTGAGCAGGCGAAATCGCACTGCGTCCGCATGCTGGAATCCGGACCCGCGGCGGGCGTTATCGGCACCAAGGCGCTGTG
>DATGCX010000385.1:0-2452 GCA_035311445.1 Xanthobacteraceae bacterium
CCTCGCGTTGACGTTCGGTCTGCATGCGCTGATAGACAGCCTGGCTGTTCTGCTCGGGAAGATCCGCGCGTCGAATACGAACGTCGACGACCTGGACGCCGTAGGTGGCAGCCTCACGATCAACCAATTCACGGATACGCGCCATCAGGTCGGCGCGTTGGTCGCGCACGACGTGCGTGAACGTCACCTCGCCAAGCACCCTACGCAGCGCCGAATTGAGGAGGATGGAGAGCTGAGAGTTGGCACCCGCGATTGAGCCGAGTGTCTGATAGAAACGGAGCGGCTCCTGAATACGATATCGCGCGAACGCATCGACTACCAACCGCTTCTGATCGGAGGCGATCACTTCCTGCGGCGGCGCTTCGAGGTCGAGAATGCGCTTGTCGATGTAAACAACGGAATCGATGAAGGGAGCTTTTACGTTGAGGCCCGGCTCATTCACGACGCGGACCGGTTGCCCCAGGCGGATCACCAACGCTTGCTGCGTCTGATAGACAGTGAACAAAGACGAGTAGCCGATGATCAGCGCAGCAACGAAAAGGACCGCTAGAATTCCACCGAAAAAATTCAACCTCATTGCCGGCCTCCCGTCTGCGGTTGGCCACGCGTCTGTGGTTGGCGCGACAACTCGCTGAGCGGCAAATAAGGCACGACGCCGTTGCCGCCGGCGTTGGAGTCCAGGATGATCTTGTCCGTGCCGCCAAGCACACGTTCCATTGTTTCGAGATACATACGCTCGCGGGTGACATCCGGAGCTTTCTTGTACTGCTCGTAGATTTTCAGGAAGCGCGATGTCTGGCCGACGGCTTCGGCGACCGTCTGCTGCTTGTAGGCCTCGGCGGCCTGGGTGATCTGCGCCACTCGCCCGCGCGCCTCAGGTACGACACGGTTGGCATAAGTCTGCGCTTCGTTTACCGCGCGTTCGAGGTCGGCACGCGCGGCCTGCACATCGCGGAACGCGTCAATAACCTGCGCCGGCGGATCGACTTTCTGCAGCTGCACCTGTTGCACGATGACTCCGGCGCCGTAGTGATCGAGCGTCCTCTGCATCAGGTCCTGCACGGCCGTCTCAATGGTCTGTCGCGCGCCGGTCAGAATCGGCTGGATTTCGGAGCGACCGATAACCTCGCGCATGGCACTTTCCGCTACAGCCTTCACCGTGCCTTCGGGATTCTGGATGTTGAAGAGAAATTCACCGACACCTGTCGGCTTCACCTTCCATAGGACCGAAAAGTCGACGTCGACGATATTCTCGTCTCCGGTGAGCATCAGGCTTTCTTCCGGCACATCGCGGACCGTTGTTCCGCCACGCCGGATGTCGTCGACCACCCGCATGCCGATGTCGATCTTGTTCACGCGCAGCGCCTTTGGCGTGAGCACAGTCTCAATCGGATACGGCAAGTGATAATTCAGGCCGGGCTGTACTTCGCGCACTTCCTTCCCGAAACGAAGCACAACACCCAACTCGTCCGGCTCGACCCTGAAGAAGCCGGAAAATCCCCAGAGCGCGAGAACACCGAGCGCAATGAGAGCGAGCCCGCGGCCGCCCAGGTTGCCGCCTGGCAGTACGCGCCGCAGTCTGTCCTGGCCACGGCGCAGGATTTCCTCTAGATCGGGCGGAGTTGGTCCCGGTGATTGCGGCCCTGAGCCCCACGGGCCCTTGCCGCCACTGCCCCACGGCCCTCCGCCGCCCTGATTGGTCCAAGGCATTGAGTGATATCTCCCGCGCCGGCCATTTACCCGGCTGACCTTAGTTGGAAGGGGTTATAGGGGACCCTAAGGCCCGTTACAACGCGCTCCGATGCCGCGACTATTGGTCGGTTAACGTCTTACATATGTCGCCAAAGTGAAGTTGGCATCGTCGTCCGGCCCAGCATAGCGATACTCGTGCATTACCTCTTGCCAGACCTCTGGATCGATTGGCGGGAACAGCGCATCCCCACCGGGTGAAACATGCACATGGGTGACTTCGAGCCGATCGGCCATCGGCATGGTTGCGGCGAAAATATCGCCGCCGCCTATAACCATGATTTCATCGACCCCACGCCGGATTGCATCGCTGCGCGCAAAGCCGAGTGCTGCATCGAGGCTCGTGGCCAATACGGTGCCGGGTGCGACAAGACTTAAATCGCGCGTGAGTACGATGTTTGTCCGTCCGTCAAGCAGCTTCCCGATGGACTCATACGTCTTGCGACCCATGATCAGCGGACGATTGAGAGTAAGCTTCCGAAAATGCTCAAGATCCGACTTCAGTCGCCACGGCAGCTGACCCTCGCGGCCAATGACCGAATTGTCGCCGACCGCTGCGACCAGCACGATTTTCATATCGACGTCCGGACGGCTGAGCCCGCTTCCGGGACAGCAACCCTGTGGCAAAATAGATCCGCGCTCCCGTTTGGGAAATCACAGACAAAATTTGCCAAAAGGCACGACATGATCCGGCGATCCGTCA
>DATGCX010000386.1:0-12822 GCA_035311445.1 Xanthobacteraceae bacterium
TCTTACCGTCGGCGGCGTCAATCCGGCGGCGGTCGAATGGATGACCAAGGTCAGGGGCGGCTACGGCCGGGTGGTCTGGCTGCCGACCTTCGACTCCGAGGCCCAGGTGAAACTCACGAGGCAGCAGCGCCCGTTTGCCCCGGTGGTTAGAGACGGCAAAGTCGTGCCGGAGGTGGCACAGGTGATCGCAATCGCCGCCAGAAACAACCTGGTGCTCGAAACCGGACACTCGTCGGGAAGCGAAGACCTGGTGATCATAGAGGAGGCGAGACGGCAGGGCGTGGAGAACGTGATGGTCACTCATGCGCTAACCAACCCCGGCGGCCCCCTCACGCTATCCGAGATTCAACAAGCCGCGAGGCTGGGCGCGTATATCGAACTGATCCATGGCGGGCTTTCTGAAGACCTGCTGCGTAGGGACGCGGAAGTGATCCGCGCTGTCGGAGCGTCCTCCGTGGTCCTGTCGACAGACCTGGGTCAACCCAACAATCCTCTCCATACTGACGGACTGCTGGCGTTCTACAAAGGACTGATCGCGCATGGCATCTCCGAGGCGGACATTGTGCAGATGTCCCAGACCAATCCGGCGAAGCTGTTGGGGCTGAAACCCTAATCGCTCGACCGGGCGATCTTTCAGCCATTAATCCCTGGAACTCGACGAGGCCACCGCCAGTAGTTCAGCGGGCTACTGACCCACAGGGATGCGACCCGCTGAATGCTTTGCATATTGAGGAGGAAACAATGCACAAGGGGCCTCTAGTCAGCAGATTGGCAATTTCAACTGTCTTGTTGCTGGGTCTTTTGTCCAGCAATTCGGCCTTCGCCGACGCCGGAGGCAAATGGGCCAACGAGATCGGATCGATGGGACCGGTGCCCAAGGCCCAATGCGGCCCTTCGGATCGCACCGAAAGCGGTTTGCAGGGCCAGACCACTTCGGAGGAACGCGCGAGCGGCGACTCGGGACTCGGCTACAACTGCAATCTCGAGTTCGTCGGCCAGTTCCGGGGGGAGGGGGCCTTTTCGCAGGACGGGCCGTCATACTTTGGTCACTGCGTCTACATGGCAACGGAAAATAACCCGCTGCAGGCGCACCCCGGTATCGTGGTGATCGATGTTTCGGATCCCACGAATCCACAGGCGACCGCGTACCTCGCCGACACTCCGGCGGGGCTCAGCCCGCACGAAACCAACAAGGTGAACGAAGAGCGCGGACTCCTCGGGCTGGCGCAAAGTAACGGGCCGAATTTCGCTGTCTATGACATAAGCGGGGACTGCGCCCACCCGAGGCTGGCGTCTAGCATCACGGTGCCCAATAGCTTTGGCCACATGGGTGGCTGGGCCGACGACGGAAAGACGTACTACATTGGCCAGCGGTTTCGAGGCGACGGCGGCATCCTGGCGGTTATCGACGTGACGAACCCGTACAATGCCAAGTGGCTCCTCAACTGGACGTTCACCGGTGATGGTCGGCCCCACGACGTCAACACCAACAAGGACGGCACACGTTTGTACGCCGCGCAACCGGGCAACTTCGGCGCTCCGCCGAACAATTCTTCGCTCGGACCGGACGGGCTAGTGATCCTGGACGTCAGCGACATTCAGTTCCGTCTCCCCAATACACAAATCCGAATTATCAGCAGGCTCTTCTGGGATGATCAAGGGCAAGCCGAACAGATGCTCCCCTTCTTCTCCCACGGGCGCTCGTACCTGATCAGCACCGACGAGTCCGGTGGGCAAGCAGGCGTCGGCCGTCTGGCGGCGGCATGTGCCCGGGGAGCGTCCCCGTACGGGTATTCGAATGTCATCGACATAACCGATGAGACGAACCCCAGAGTCGTCTCCAAGATCATGCTCGAGGTCCATGACCCCAAGAACTGCACGAAATTCCTTGCTGAGCCGCCAGAGGTCGGCGGCGGACCCCTCGACTACTCCACTGAAAGATGCGCTGTAGACCGTCCGATAAATCCGACGATGGCCGCTTGCGGTTCAAGAGGTGCAGGCACCCGCGTTTACGACATTCGCGATCCCCTCCACCCTGCAGAGATCGCGTACTGGAAGGGGCGGGCTCCGCGAACGGCCTTTCTTCCCGGATCCGGTAGCTGGTCACCGGGCGTCGATCGAACCGTCGAAAAACAAGCTGGTTTGGCGCGCTTTGTCAAAGTTCCTGCCGGTGACGGGAAAGGGCACGAGTTGAATCTCTGGATCGTCGGTGATGCCGGCGGTTTTCAGGTTTTGCGCTTTACCGACTGGTACTCGCAGACGCCCTACGGCAAGGCGCTCTTCGCCGAAGCAGTAGCCGAGTAGGTTAATCGCCCGCGCTGAATAGCGCCGTCGGACATCTCTCGCTGCCGCTGTAGTATCGATTGGGATAGTCAGTGAGGCGGCGGTCGATCACGGCAACGATGTGCGAGAGCGCGATTCCATTCGCCATCCAGTCGACCGCGATACGCCTGAGCTCGAACGGCGGACAAAGGCGATGCTTGCGATACACGCTGCCGACCCGACCGCAGTAACTGTCGAGATCGAAGTCATTGATCGAGGTCATCACTCCCCCCGCTGCGACTCGAGCTTATTTCTCGCTTCACTGAGCTTATACCCCAACATTATTGTAGATCGGCACGGAACCGGAACCGGAATCGGAATCGGGCCAGTCGGCGCCAGGATGCGCCGAGTCGCACGAAGCCAGTATCCGGAAGCGAGTCTTTGTTTGACATAGTCCAGACTCGTTCGATTCGAACCAGTCTGGGCTCGCACGTCTCGGTCCTAGATATTAGGGGTGCATTTCTAGGATTTCGCAGCGTCCGGTGGCCCGTCGCGCAGCAGCCGCTCTACCTCAGCCTTCGGATCGTCCCGGCTGAGAATGTGCTCGCACAGTTTTTCGAAATGACTCCGTGCATCAGCGGGCGGATGGCCGCGTTCTGCTTCCCTCCAGTTCTTGATCGTTGTGCCGGTAATTGTTTGTTCGCCGATGTTGGGCCACTTGGCCACCGCTCTTGCCACCCGTCCAGCGGCAACTTCCAGCCTTTCGCCTTTCTTCACGAGGACCTCTAGGCAGGCACTTGCCATGCGCTTGAGATGTGCCTTTTGGCTGGAACGAGATCGCTCCAAAGGTTCGGTCGAGAGGAGTTCGGTCTGAACTCCTCGATCGAAGTCAACCAGCGCTTGATAAAATTGCAAGAAACGGCACTGCAAGTTCGGGGTTTTCATGCCGAACGCCAATGAAGCGCGCGGCAGCTTGACACGCTAAGCGAACGCCTTCTCGGCCACCGTCACCTTTGTTCTTAAACTCTGTGAAGGCGTAATACAGCGTTTCCAGCAATTCCCTGTTTGCCGACCTAAGGCTTTGCCACGGAGGGGCACCGGCTGGTCCGTTGGGGTCGCTGCGCGATGTCAAGCAAAGGCTCGCGCGATATCGGTTCGGTTCTGCCAGATAGCGCCATGGAGCGCCAATTCCTGGTACGTAATCACCCATCACTGTATCATTTCCGTTGCCGGGCTATGTACTCGAGGTGCTGTGGCCGTCCAATACTTTTGCGAACCAGCGCATCGCATGACGTCAAATCGGCAATCGCAAAAATCCGTGGGTGCGGGCGGGGGGTGGCGGAACACATCGTCAAAAATGCATGTAATTTCAGTGCAATCTCGATGCAACAGCGGACACTCCCTCCGCCAGCCACCTCCAAGCCTGTCCACAGTCGTCCGGGAGCCCCTGTAGCGTCGAGGTTTCTTGCTATGCGCTGTCCAGGAGCGTTCGAGGCTTTCCGCTGCTAATAACAAGGGAGTTCCCTCGGCTCTGCCGGGGTGGAAAGGCCGCGGCAAGCGCCGGCGAGCCAAGGCTTGCCGGCGTCGCGCTCTTCATGGCCCAAACTTCGGGGCTGGTGTCTGGTTGAAGTCATTCTCGTCGGCGATGCAGGTGAAGTTCGCCGCGATGTTGGTGCTGCCGCTCCCATTGTACTTCGCGACTTTGGGAAAGACGCAAAGGGGCCGCGTCATCTGGACGGCGGGCGGCGTGTCGTTGACGAACTTGGTGGCGGTGATGGTGTCCGGTGCTACGCCCTTCTCGACCCAGGTCATGAGCGGGGTGAGCGCGTCGAATACGTTGGGTCCGGGCCCGCCTGTGCAGTGGAACATCCCGGGGACCATGAACAATCGGGCATAGCTCTGGGTCCTCTGCAGAGCCGGGTTGCCGCCCATCTCAACGCTGGTTTGCCGCGAGCCATCGCGGCCGTTTCCCACGAGCGCATTGAAGTAGTTGATGCTGCTTTGAGACGGGATGAGCGGGTCGGCCCAGCCGTGATACATGATGAGCTTGCCGCCGTGATCGCGAAACTCGCTGAGATCCGTGCTGTCCGCGTTCAGCACCGCGGCGAGCTGGTCGTCGACCGTGTCGACGTCGTGGTGAAAATCGAAGTTCGCAAAATTGTGGGCGCTGGCCGGAAAGCCGAAGCTTGGACCGAACACCCAGTAGAACAGGCCGTCGAAGGGCGGCTCCGGAAGGTTCTCCGCGAACTCGAGGCCGAGCGCGAGCACGTTGTCGGTCTCGTTACCGCGCTCGGAGCCGGGATTGATGATCTGCCCGTTCACCGGATCGATGGTGCCGGCATAATATTTCTGGATCGTCGTGACCTGGTCGGAGGTCAGGCACGCGGGCGGGGCGTTGCCGACCGTGCACTGCAGGACCTTGGGATCGAAATGACAGTCGCGCGGGTCGGTCAGGAACTGGTCGGTCTTGGCACCGCCGTCCTGGCCCACGCACGCCGCGAGCACCGATTTGTTGATCAGCGTCATCTGGCCGGGCTGGATGAACCGACCCGGGCTGGCATGGGTGTTCTGCCACACTGAAAGGCCGGCCATATGCAGGTGTGTGCGGTTGAACGCCGCCGCGCCGGCCAGAATGCCGTCATAGTCATTCGGGAAGCGCTGCGCTTCCATCAGCGTTCTGGCCGCCGGTGGAGCAGCCGGCGAAATAGGCCTTGCTGGCGCTCTGCTGATAGAACGCCTTGGCGATCTCCTTGCCCCTCACCGTCATCAGATGGATCGCGCGGAAGCCGAAATCCTTGATCCGCTCCGGATGCCCGAACAGGCCGGTCGAGGGGTTTGTCGGATCGCCGAACGCAATCGCCAGCGGGTTTCCCATGTTGCCGTCCGAGCCGCAGAAGAGCGGGTTGCATCCCGAGACTCCGGTGCCGAGATCGCTGTTGGTGACCGCGAAGCCGGCTTGGAGGCCAATCGCGAGCTCGTTGTAGCTGATAATGCCCTGGAACCCACCGCCGCCGGTGCCGAGAAACCGTCCGTTCCACGTGGTTTCCGGCAGCCACATCTCGACCTTGATCGAGGAGTCAGACGTGGGCGTGAGCGTCGCAGTGACGCGACAGAACGCCGGTAGCCCGGTGATCGTTTGCGGCGGGGTGGAGTTCGGAACCACGAAGATGCCGGTTGTGTTGTCGGTGGCCGACGTAATCGTGGTTTGCTCCAGACCCAGGGATTGTAGGTTGGTGCACGGCGTCGCCATCACGGGTGTGCTGACGATCGCGAGCGAGGTAAAGACGCCCGTGGCCGCGCCGACGAGACATAGTCGATGCATGTGTGTCCTCCCCGATGGTTGTAGTATTATGAGGGTACAGTTAACCGCTTAAAGCGACAAAGCCAACGGCTCGGTGATGACGCTCCGCAACATGCTGCGAGCGAACGCGCCCCGAATCGAGAGAGCTACCATTGAACAATACGATCGCACAGTGTCATATGCGAGACTGCCATTCTAGATGTTCTCCCGCGGTGCTTTCACTTATCGGCGATTAGACGGTCGCGACCACTGGTTCCGTAATCTCGACTAAATCGCTACATTGATCTCTGATTTCTGCGGCGTCGGCATATAGATCGCGTGGCACTCATCTTTAAGGTCCGTAACGATCCAAGGATGTGTTAGGTACGTTAATTGGGTGATGGCCTGATTTTTTGTGAGCGTCGCGTAAAGCATTCGCTTGCCATCGAAATCCAGCCAATACAATCGAACAGGCTGTTCTCCCCTGTTTACTACCGTGATGGAGGTACTCTGGGTCGTACCCAACGAACGTAGAGTGCGTTCTTCCTTGCAGTCGATTGGCGCAGCCTGAGCGATATTACCGGTTGGCTGCGGGCTAGTTTGGACCTCGGCGCGCCGGCGGTCTGCCTCCTCTGCCTGAGTCTTCGCGGAGGCATTGTCATCCACCCTCTGCTTCACCGTGGCTGAATTCACGTCGCGCTTGCCCCTCTCAGCCGCCAGATCGGCCTCCGTCGTCCCAGGCGTTCCGTTAATCAGCAACAGCCCACCGCTTGAGGCGGTAATAATCACCATAATCAACGCAGTCACGAGAACCAAAACACGCCGTTGCGTACTCGGGTCGCCTCCCGCTGGGGGTGTTGGGTCTCGCGGCGGAGCTGTTGGTGGATGGTCAGTTTCGATCTCCAGGGCCTGTTCCGATGAAACGAGCCCCAACCGCCGAACCATTTCCTGGACATCCGATTCCCACCGATTGTGGGTGAGCTCAAACGCGTTGCGATAAGCCAGGTCCTCGATTTCCCTCGGTAACTGTTCCGTGGTGGGCATCTGTGCCCCTTCCACAAGAATGGGCGTTACCACGATGTCGCGCTTGAGTGCCGTCTCGATCTCCATGCGGACGAAATCATCGGGGTTTTTTAGTCGGGTCCTTCCTTCTTCGTCCTTGGCTTCAACCCAGTTTTTGTCGATTACAACCAGCATGAGATCACAAGATTCCAACGTTTTCCGAAGTACCCTGCGGAAGTCGCGACCCAGAGCGATGCTATCCACATCCATAAATACAGAGCTCTTGCTCAGCCTACTTACGAGGTCGTTGAACAGAGCTCGAGCCTCGCCTGGAGCAGTCTGCCTTCGGTAGCTTATGAAAACTGTGCTCATGTACCACCTCATCGGGCAGAAATTGCCGCTAGTGTCGTGAGGCGAACTCTATGAACCTTGCTACCTCATTAATTCTACGCAAGTTGCATCGGAACTCGAAAGGCGGGTTCGATCGCATTATATCGTTTTGGAGGCGGGGCGCGTGTGAGGCAGGTCACACTAGGTCATGGCTTTCGAGCACGCCCCTGCGCCCGACGCCCTGCCAAACCAGCGTCAAATGTTTGCGACTTCAGCTGGGGGTCATCTTCAATCGTGGTGCTCCATCGCCGCCGACGGCCGCTTATCCCCAGATAGCGTCCGTGCCGGTTAGATGTCGACCGCGAATTCCCAACCCGTGTTGCACTGCTCGCGGTCGGTGCAGTGGCCACGGTATGGCCCGGGCTTGCCTGCGAAGTAACGCGGATCGGCTATCTTCGGATTACGTTCCTTCATCCTCAGGTCCTCGCGTGCCACCTTGGCACGCGAGCCTGGAACGATCACTGCCTCGGTGCCGCTCAACGTTTGTCAGCCGATCAATCGTGATTGCGGAGCGAGTTGTACACGTTGCGCAGGAAGCTGGGACCGGATGTGATGCCCTGCGGGGCAGCCCATTTCACATTGAGGTCGGCTAGCGGATCCGCGGCGAGCACTTCCTGTTCGGTCTTGCCCGCGTCGTACAGCTTCTTCACCCGGTCTCTCGCAGTGACCATCATGTCGTGGAATTCCTGGAGGTTGGCCTTGGTCGCGACCGGACCGTGGCCGGGCACGATCTTGGTCGTATCGTTGGCCGCCTTGAGGAACGTTTCGAGCGCAAGGATCATACCGTCGATGGTGCCACCGCTGCCCCAGTCGAGGTTGGGATAGGTTCTGCTGCCGTACACGTCGCCGGTCACCAGCACGTTGGCGTCGGGGAAGATGACCCAGGTATCGCCGTCGGTGTGGGCGGTGTACACATGCTTGAGCACTGCAACGCGGCCGCCGACCTCGAGCTTCTTGTCGCCGACCAAGTAAGTCTCGGTCGGGAGCGCGACTGGGTCCACCGGTGGTGTCTTGTTTCCCGTCGCCGCATTGGTGGTGCCGGCGGCGAGGCGGAGGCGGACATTGTCGTGCGCCACGATGGTCGCGCCGTCCTTATGGAAGCCCGCGTTCCCGCCGACGTGATCGCCATGGTAGTGGGTGTTGACCACATATTTGATCGGCAGCGGCGAAATTTTCGCGATCGCGTCCTTGATCTTGTCATGCAACGGCGCGAATTGGGTGTCCACCATGATGATGCCGTCGGTGCCGACCGCGACCGTGATGTCGCCGCCCTGGCCCTCCAGCATATAGGTCTTGTTGCCGAGATCGGTGGTCTTGATCTCGACCTTGGAGAAATCGACGCCCTGCTGGCCGCTGGCGGCGCCTGCAAACAGCACAGCGGTGCCCGCCAGCGCGGCGATGGTGATGTATTTCATGACCGATGTCCTCCCTCGATGACGAAGATCGCTTTGGTCCGGTTGATGCGCCTCGACTGACTGCATCCGGGCTCGGCCTTCGGGCTCTCGGCGATGATCGGATTCGTGG
Organism: Xanthobacteraceae bacterium; assembly: GCA_035311445.1. Classification (GTDB taxonomy): domain Bacteria; phylum Pseudomonadota; class Alphaproteobacteria; order Rhizobiales; family Xanthobacteraceae; genus JAJPKK01. The sequence continues at coordinate 8,459 of DATGCX010000386.1, forward strand.
AGGCGCGCGTGCACTCGGAGTACTGCACGGAAGGCTACAATGCCTGGTCGCGGTGTGGAAGAGGCCTGGAACTGGCGAATGCTGATGAGGGCGGCGCCTTGTTGCAGAGGCGCGGCCTACCGGTATTTCTAGACACGCACTCTGCGAGCGTCCCGCCAGCGGCGGAAGGTGTCTCCGCGTCAGGCGAAAAGTCATGATAACCCTAACGTTGATGATGCTGATCTCGCTCAGCTAAGGCTCGCCTGCGAGCAAGCCAAATCCCTTGGGCGGCCGGCGGTGCTTGGTGCCGGCTTCGCGGGCCGCGGCGATCTCGAACAGCAGCGCCTCATCGAACGGCCGCCCGAGGAATTCCATTGCGACGGGAATTTGATCGGGTTTCGGTCCATCCAAGCGGCTGCCGTTCGGATCGCTCGCGTCTGGCACGCGATCATAAACCGCGCGGGTAAAGCCGGCCGGCCCCACGATCGCCGGTAAGCCGCTCGCCGGGCTCAGATTCACCGCGAAGCTGCCGCCGGCACTGCGCCAACTCTCGAAATCGGTTTTGAGACTGGGCTCGCCCGCCAGGAGATTGGGATCGGACATCTTCGTTCCCGCCTTGAGCACGCGCAAGGCTGGCCGACGATTCACTTGTACTTTTCGTGACAACCGTTTGGAGGGCGGCAATGAGCTTTGATTTCGTTGACGAACTCCAAATTAGTTCGTTTCCACAAAAGTCGGCCCCACTGGCCCTGTGATGGTATTTTTATACTCTAACCGTCCGCCGCCGACGCGCGGCCTTCCGGCGCGCCGCGTCGAACGCACGGATGGCCCGCTTGCGCCGTGACAGCGCGACGCGTTCGTACCAATCAAGCTTGGCGAGCCGCCCGCTCATGTCCGACAGGACGGCAACGAGCTTGTCCGCGCCCGCATCGCCAGCCTCGCCCGGCCCCCTCCCTGGGAGGGAGTGCCCCGTCCGGCCGGTCACCGGCCCGCAGTTGGGGTCGGCCATCGCGGCCGAGATGATGTCGCGGCGGGCGCGTGCGACGCGCATGAGATCGACCTGCGCCTCTGCGATGCGGCGCGCCCGGCCGATCAGCTCGGAGTCGCGGGATCCCGGCGCGATCTCCTCCGCCATGAACTCCACATCCGCGCTGACCTCGGGGTCATACATCACCGGCACGTTGAGGCCGTGCTTGCGCGCGTTCTGCGCCGAACGCGCCTTGCCGGCGGCCGAGGTCGGACCGGTGCCAGCGGGCTTGCCAAGGCGGTTGGCGCGCAGCTTACGTTTGCTGGTGCCGGCGCCGACGCCGGCATCAACAGCGGACCCGCTGCGGCTGCCGCCGGCGCCGCCCGCCGCGCCGCGCGCGGTCATGCGCTGCCCGGTGCGGGTGCGACGTCCTCGAACTCGGCGTCGATGGCCTGCCCGGCGCGGCGCAGCGCCTGCCCGAAGGCGGCACGGCGCGAGCGTATTTCGCGCAGCACGGCGTCGCGGCGCGCCTCGGCGATGGTGACCATGCGATCGATGCGTTCCACATCGTCGATGCGGGCGGCGAGCGTTTGCGCCATCACCGCATCGATGGTGAGGCCGGCCCGGCCGAGCAGCCGTTCGGCCTCGGCGGTCGCTTCCTCCTCGCCCAGAGCCCATTGTCTGGAAAGCAGGTTGGCGCTCGCCCAATCGAGCAGCGGCGTCAGCACCCGGGCGAGCCCCTCGTGCGCCGCGGCGCGCAACAGCTGTGATTTGAGGTGGCGAAGCCGGATGCTTTCCCACACCAGATCGACGACATTGCGCACCCAGATCTCTTCCACGAAATCCTTAGGCGCGACATCGGCGGAAATCCGCTCCAGAATCACGTCGTAATTGGTTCCGTCCTCGCCGTCGATCAGCGGTCGCGGCCCGAGCAGCGCCCGGCACGGCGTGCGGGTGGGCGCGGAAGCCGAGGCAGACGCGAGCGCACCGCCGGGGGCGGCAAGGGCCGCCGATACGGAAGAGACGGCAGACGCGGCAGAGGCCGCGGCGACAGACCGGAGATGCGGTTTTCTCGCCATGAGGAACTCCTTGGAACGCCCGCGGCCGTTTACATGGACTGCGGGCGAGGGAAAGAAGTGTCGGCCTCAGTTCGTCGTTATAGGACTATTCCGCTGTTTTGGCAAGATGCGGCTATCGTTTTTTGTTTGGCAGAAGCGGGCGACAATTCTCAAGCCCGTAGGGTGCAATAAGCGTGCGCATTGCACCTGTTTCCGGAGGGACTGGGCGGGCGACGTTTTGGCAGAGGGTGACTTTGGCGAACGAGATGAGCGGCGCAATGCGCGGCGCATGCGCCCTACGGCCCTGCATCCCACGCGCAGCGTGCGGCGGATTTTTTGCATGGCTTGGAGAATTCCACATTGGCCCACGCAGACGCCGCGTGAAGGCGCGTCATGGCGAAACCCGACACCATCATGATCGGCGGTCACGCTTACCGTTGGCAGGAACTGTGCGAACTGCGCCGCCAGCAGCTTGAGGCATGGAAAGCCGCCCAACCCCGACAGCTTGCTTTGTTTGAGGTGAAAACCGACTGCCGTCCGGCCACTGAGCGAACGGCAGCCGGGCGCTTTCAAGAACCGACGCTGTTCGCTTTCATGACCACGCGTGTCGATCGTTGATCGTCACGCGGAATGGGAAGGGTCCCGGAATGCCGGAGTTGAATAGAGCAGTCAGCGCAATCATTTATTGCCACACGATTAGCCGCGTTTAATTGATAACTCGTTCAATTTATTGACCGACATGGAAAGTCTTTGAACCGTGCGGCCACGTGGACGATGCATCGCCAGGAGCATGTTGTTGGTTTAAATGGAGGTCAAGAAGTTGGGGCCGGCACGGCACGTGGTGAACAAGTCACCTTCCAAGGTTATCCATAACGTAGTAAATCGCCAACTGAGCTAGATATCCTAAGAACAATAGGCTCACAAAGCCTACTAATATAAATATAAGCATCCCCACCAACCCCCTTCTCTGAATGTCCGGTACTTCAGGATCTGCGGGTCTATTCGCCAGCCCGCACCAACCCCGTCGTTCCCGTCCAAGTACTCCTTCTTCCCAACGCCATACAGCACAACCAGAACCAAGGCACCTTCCATGCCTGTCAAGAGTCATCCAAAAGAAATACGGAAATAACCAAGCAATGAAACGGTGTCTCCATTGTATATTGATAGGAAAAATTGACAAATTAAAACCGGCAACGCCAGTTGCAACACTCCTATTCCTTCTGGCCGGACACCACCACCTGGCCCGTGCGTACCTCTCGACAGCTATCATATCATTGACTGGCCCTCTCCAAGACCTCTGCCATTGTCCTCTGCTACGATCAAGAAACCTGTAGAAGAGGTAGGGGAAGAGCAGGCTGAAAAGAAGAAACCCGGCGAGGATCAAACTTGATTTCCCAATCATCGAATCCCCCAGTCATCCCAAGAGGCATTGCCATCTGTCGGCTACAGAAACAGAAACCTCCGTTAGCCTCCAAAACGCTCATTGGCAATCCTTGCAACGCGTTGAGGTTAACGCGGGTACTTAGGTGCGGCGTGCGCTTACTATTTCGTTCCCTTAAGAAAAACATCTGCCCGATATTTATCGGGTGTAAGCGCTGCTTGGTTCATTCTAGGGAGCTGTCTAACGAGAACGGTGCATCTGACTTTCCAAGATTGAGACGCTACGTTCCAACTTTTGGATTACTTCCGCTAGTTGAGGATATCTCATGCAGCTTGCCCTGTTTGCTACCGCTTGGCCGGTCGTGCCACCGGCGGAGGCCGACCTGTGCGATCAGTAGCCGCGGTCGGGTTTTGCGTTTTTGCCCTCGTCACCCTTTGAGCACGGCCCCTTTGACTTGACGCCAGACTCCTGCGCTATCTGGCATTCTGGCGGCGGCTGGCGGAGTCAGTCGTTCCTTCCATTGACGACCCTTTCGAGCGCGGCAGCCATCTCCGGCGGCTTCACACGGTGGGGCTTTATGCCCGCGCGCGCGTCACGTTCAAGGCCGCTCGCTTCCGCAGGCTGCCCCAAGGTGATCTAATAGGCCACGAGGGCCAAAGATTTGTGGGCTTTGACGCTTGCAACTCAACGAGTTGGAGAATGTCGGAATCGGGTAAATCGCGTCAGATTGAGCGAGTCGCCGACACGTCCGCAAGACCGCCGATTGCGTCGATCCGGCGGCAGGGCGGGATCGACAAGAAAGGGCCACAAGCGGTTGTAAGGTTGATGATGCTGATCTCCCCTCAGCTAAGGCTCGCCTGCGAGCGGGCCAAATCCCTTCGGCGGCCGGCGGTGCTTGGTGCCTGCTTCGTAGGCCGCGGCGATCTCGAACAACAGCGCCTCATCGAACGGCCGCGCGAGGAATTCCATTGCGACGGGA
>DATGCX010000387.1:0-37281 GCA_035311445.1 Xanthobacteraceae bacterium
CCCGCCCAAACCCAGAAAAGCCGGGACGCCGGAGGGCATGCAGCTTGAGCTCGGCGAGAAGGCAATTTTACCGCGGAGCACTTCGTCGTTGTCCTTCTTCATAATCTCCTTCACCCACGGCTTCAGGTTTGGATTGGTCAGATCGGCAATCCGGTAGGTGGGCTGACGGCCGGTGCCGTTCGGAACGAAGGGATATTTGGGATTCTGGTTGAGCGGCGGAACGCGGCCTGGAACAGGTTGGAAACCACCCACCCCGATCCACCCGACGGCGAGATCCCAGGAGAAAACGGGCGGGGTTGCCTTCTCCTGCGCCACCGCGGCTTCGGCCCACGCTCCCACGAGAGCGGCCACGGTGCTGCCTGCGAGTGCAACTTCTCTCCAAGTGAACCAGGACATTGTTGTTCCCTCCGGTGCGTCTCTGCAACCCCCGCGTGGGCAATACGATTTGGCACTGTCTGGCACGGGGCCGAAGCCAGGCGCATAGTACATCGAATTCGATGCAGGTGGGCAGCCCCGAGCGGACGGGCGCTGGCGCGTATGACCGGTCGCCTCACCCATGCAGCAACTTCGTCGTCAGATATTTGTATCTCTCTGATCGACCAGCGCCCCCTCCTCTCGTCTTCCATTCTGGTTTTGGCAAATCAGCAAATTCCCTTCGCTGAGGAGATTGCCATTTTTGCGAGTCAAGTGTGTGTTGTTCCAAGAGAGGAGGAAACCTACCGAAGGCCAAATTATTTTCGCCCCCTTGGTACTGGCTACTTGCGATCAAGGTCTGATGTTCAAGTAACTGCCCAGAAGATGTGTGCAAGCATCCACGCGCCCGACGCTGTTACCCGCGTGCAGGAAGCCGCGGACGCGGTTGGATCGGCTTGTTGGAAAATTGCCTGAGAGCGGTGTCGGAGAAGCCTCAGTTTTACCTGATGCCGCGCCCCGACAGCCGTTTCAGGCCGGTCAAGATGGATACGGCAACGGGGCGACCACAAGGGTCGCCCCTACATCATCCTTTCGTCGGCACGAGTCCATTGTTATCGCCTTCATGACGGTCCAATCATTTCAGATTGGCTAAAGCGAGCGACTAGAGACGAAGCGAGGTCGTCATGCTGTTCGGACAGCTTGCCCTGATCGCCGCCGCGCTGTTTGCGGGCGCTGCGATCTATATCAACATCGCGGAGCAACCGTCGCGCCTTCAACTCGACGATCGCGCTCTGCTGACCGAATGGAAGCCGGCCTACAAGCGCGGCTTCGCCATGCAGGCGCCGCTGGCAGTGATCGGCTTTCTGTTCGAGGCGCTCGCGGCGTGGCAGACCGCCAACTGGTGGTGGCTTCTTGGCGCGATCGTGCTCCTCGCCAACTGGCCATTCACGATTTTCGCAATCATGCCGACCAACAATGAGTTGATGGCGATGGACCCGGGCGCCGCAACGTCGCAAGTCCGCAGGCTCATCGAGACCTGGGGCTATTTACACGCCGTGCGCAGCGCCCTGGGCGCCACCGCGACACTGATCTTCCTGAAGGCTTCTGTGTAACCGCCGTAACCCGTACGATGGGCAAAATCGCAGACGACAGACCGAGTGTTTTAGCGATATCGATCGCGATTTTGCCCTACTGGCTGTGCTCACATGCCGCTTGGCATGCGCTTGCGGCTCACTCTGGCAGGCCCTACGCTTGGCTTCGGACCGGAGGCACCCGATGTCCTCGACCAAGCTTTTGATCGACGACGTGAGCATGAAATTCGCAACGGCTGCCGGGGCTTTTCATGCGCTCGATCAAGTGAGCCTGTCAGTTGCTCGCGGTTGCTTCGTCAGCCTGATCGGGCCATCGGGTTGCGGCAAGAGCACCATTTTCAACATCGTGGCGGGCCTGCAGGAGCCGAGCGCAGGCCGCATCCTGATCGACGGCGTCGATGCCACCGGCACCATCGGCCGGGTCGGCTATATGCTGCAGAAGGACCTGCTGCTGCCGTGGCGGACGCTCACCGACAACATCATTCTCGGCATGGAGATCCAGGGCGTACCTCGCGCCGAGGCGCGCGCCCGCGCACTGCCGCTGCTGCGCCGCTACGGCCTCGCGGGCTTCGAAAACTCCTATCCGCGCGCGCTGTCCGGCGGCATGCGCCAGCGCGCCGCCCTGCTGCGCACGCTGTTGTTCGATACCGACGTCATCCTGCTCGACGAGCCGTTCGGTGCGCTCGACGCACAGACCAAGCTGCGCATGCAGGAATGGCTGCTGGCGCTGTGGGGCGATTTCGGCAAGACCGTCGTGTTCGTTACCCATGACGTCGAAGAAGCGATCTTCCTGTCTGACGAGGTGCATGTCATGGGCACAAGGCCCGGGCGCATTATCGCGACGATCCCGGTCGCGTTGGCGCGTCCGCGCCTGCGGGCCTGCACGGCTACCCCGGATTTCATGGCCCTGAAGGAACGCTGCCTCGATCTGCTGCACAGCCAGGCCGTCTCCCCCATCGAGGAGGCGGCATAGCCATGACGATCCCGCAGACTTCCGCCCAGATCGAAATCTCCGACTCGTCATGGCCGCACTTGTCCCGGCCATCCACTTCTTTGATCTCGGAAGACGTGGATGGCCGCGACCAGCGCGGCCATGACGATCTGGACAGGTCATCGCCAACCAACCTTGGTACAAAGGCGGTGCGCCGCCTGCCGGTGCAGAAGGACTGGCCGACCTTCGCGATCGTCACGGTGCAGGTCGGAATCCTGGTCGGTATCATCGCCTTCTGGGAGATCGGTGCCGACACGGGCTTCATCGACCAGTTCTTCTGGTCGCATCCGAGCGCCATCTACCACACGCTCACGATCTTCTTCACCACAGGCGACGCCTTCACGGATATCGCCTTCACGTTCCGCTCGACCATTCTGGGCTTCCTGCTCGGCACCTTTGCGGGTTCGGCGCTCGGCCTGTCGTTCTGGTGGTCGAAAAACTATGCCGCGATCGCGCAGCCCTACATCATCTGCTTCGAGTCGCTGCCCAAGCTGGCGCTGGCGCCGCTCATCGTGCTGGTGTTCGGCATCGGCATCGCTTCCAAGGTCGCGGTCGCAACGGCGCTCACCCTCGTGGTCTCGACGCTCACCACATTCGCGGGTGTCAAGGCGGTCGACCCGGACAGCGAGCGGCTGTTCTATTCGCTTGGCGCCTCGCGCCTGCAGGTGTTTCGCAAGCTCGTGATTCCCTCCTGCCTGCCGTGGATCATCTCGGTGCTGCGGGTCAATATCGGCCTGGCGCTGACCGGAGCCATCGTGGGCGAGTTCATCGCCTCCCAGCACGGCCTCGGGCGCGCAATCATTTATGCGGGCCAGACCTATGACATCGCTCTGGTGTGGGTCGCGGTCTCGGTGCTCTCTGCGCTCGCCATCGTGATGTATGTCACGGTGTCGTGGATCGAGCGCATGCTGCACAAGGGTGTAAAGGGGTAGATTGGCCGCGCGGAACACGCGATCATGGCATTTGGCAGGGCACCTCTTCTCCCTCTCCCCGCAAGCGGGGAGAGGGAGGGCCGTGTTTGGCTTGTGGAATAAATCGAAGCGGAAGGATTCAGCAAGGAGCCTCACATGCACAGACGCCGCTTTCTCACCACCGCCGCGGCTGCCGGGGCAGTTACAGTCGGTCGCCTCTCTCCGGCGCGCGCGGCACGCGAACTCCTGGTGGCCGAACCCGTTCATTCGACCGGCTATCTGCCGCTCTACATCGCCATGGCCAAGGGCTATTTCGAGGACGTGACGGTGAAGATCGTCACGATCGAAACCGGCGCTGGCCACACCAATGCGGTACTCTCCGGTCAAGCCTTCGCATTCATCGGCGGCCCCGAACACAACGCCTTCGCCAAGGCGAAAGGCGCTGAGCTGCGCGCCATCGTGGCGTGCGTCAACCGGGGCAACATCTATTTCTGCGCTGCGCCAGGCCATGAGCCCCCCGACAGCGATTGGCCGAGCTATTTCAGGGGCAAGACCATCGCGATCGGTCCGTTCGGCGGCACGCCCAATTCGATCCTTCGCTACCTGCTGGGCAAGTGGAAGCTCGATGCCAAGCGCGACGTGACCCTGATCGAGACCGCCAATTCCGCCACGATCGCGGTGGTGCGCGGCAGGCAGGCGCAGATCGGTGAGGCGACCGAACCGTACGTGACGCAAGGCGTGCGCAACAAGGTCTGGGGCGAACCGTTCTTCAACGTGCCGAAGGAATTCGGCCCCTATGCGTATTCCACCATCAATGTGCGGCTCGATACCATCCGCAAGGAGCCCGAGCTGATGCGGGATTTCGTGCGCGGCATGGCGAAAGGCCTGAAGTTCCTCTACGCCAATCCGGCGGAGGCAAGCGAGATCGCCAAGGCGCAGTTCCCCACCATGCCGATCGAGGACCTGCGGGCGACCCTCGACCGCTCCTTCAAGGACGAGCTGTGGAGCCGCGACGGCTTCATCAGCACGCAATCCTGGACCACCGCGAGCGCCGTGGTGCGCGAGGCCGGCATCCTGAAGAGCGACATCAAATATGAAGAGATCATCGATATGAGTTTTGTCGAGGCGATCCGGGCGACACTGTAGGGAGCGCGGGCGTCCCGCCCGCATGCGCGCGAGACGCGGTCCGGCCAATCCAAGGAGCATCCCATGACCGAACCGATCTGGAATCAGTTCCTCACCGAGCGCGACAAGACCGTGTTCGCCACTTCGGGCTACGGCGCCCGCCAGGGTTTCGGCAAGCGGCCGGCACTGCTCATCATCGATGTCAATTATGCGTTCTGCGGCGACAAACCGGAGCCGATCCTGGAGTCGATCAAGAAGTGGCGCAATTCCTGCGGTGAGGACGCCTGGACGGCGCTGCCCTATATCCGCGCCCTCGTCGACAAGGCGCATGAAAAAGGCCTGCCGGTCATCTACACCACCGGGGTACGCCGCGGCGACCTGTGGGATTCGGGAAGCTGGGCGTGGAAGAACAACCGCTCCGCCGAGGATGTGTCCAACAAGACGGTGATCTCCAACTTCGATGGCAACGAGATCATGCCGCAGATCGCGCCCGGCCCACAGGACATCGTGGTTTACAAGCAGAAGCCGTCGGGCTTCTTCGGCACCAATCTCGCGAGCTATCTGACACTGCTCGGCTGTGACAGCCTCATCGTCACCGGCACCACCACGTCGGGCTGCGTGCGCGCCAGCGTGCTCGACGCCTTCAGCCTCAACTATCGCATCACCTTGGCGGAAGAGGGCTGCTTCGACCGCGCCCAGGCGAGCCACGCCATCAACCTGTGCGACATGAACGCCAAGTACGCCGATGTGCTGAAGACCGCCGAGGTGCTGGCCTTTTTTGACACGCTGCCCAAAGGCATGTTCGACCTGCCGAAAGGAGTGGCGGCACCGGAGCCGCATCCACTACGCAAGGCGGCGGGGTATTAAACAAACGTTGACTCGTAGGATGGGTTGAGCGCTAGCGAAACCCATCAACGGCTCGGCAATGCGGCATGGCCGTGATGGGTTTCGCTGACGCTCAACCCATCCTACGCGTGCTCAGAAATCCGGCTTATGCGCCATGGGGATCGGTTCGATGTCGTAGTTAAAGAACTTGTCGTTGTTCTCGGCGCAGACCGCCTCGACCATGGGACCCTGTTCGGCACGCCGGTAGCGCTGGAGGGCGGTCCACGGCATGGTGAATGCGCCCGGATCCTCGACGCGCGCGGTCACTTCCAGGGCCTTCCCGTCTTCGATGATCCGGAAGCGCTCGACCACATGTAATTGCTCGGTATGCGGCGTCTGGTAACTGTCGACGAAGGTTTTGGAGTTCAGCCCGATCGTATCGACCACGAGCGTACCGCCGTTCTCGTAATGGCCGATGGACTCTCCAAACCATGACGGCTTTACATTTGGTGAATGCTGATCCGTCAGATAGACATGACGAAACATGTGATCCTCTTCCCAGATCATCACCACCTGCTTCGGCGTTTGCAGGAAATAAACCGGAGTGACTGGATAGAGCAGGAAGCCGGGAACACCGATCGGCCAGCATCTCTCCTTCGGGGTCCATAACATCGTCTCGGTCAGCGCCCGTTGATTGAGCTTTCGCAGTTCCTCCCTCACCCAGGGCTGCAGAATCGGATTGCTCAAATCGGCGACGCGGTTGGTGGCTGACTTGCCCAACCGCCTTGACACGCGATTGTCGATAAATGGGTGCGCTCTGTCGAAGGTGACCGGTCCCGGCCCCGACGCGGGCTGAAGGAAATCGTCGCCGATCGGAGTCTCGCCATCGGGCACGCCGGCGATCCATCCGGTGCGGCTGTCGGGCGAGAAGTTGGGCACGGCGCTGCTCTCGGCAGCAAATGCCGGCCAATTGAGGGCAGCAGCGATGACGCCCGCGATCAGGCTTTGTGACTTTGCGTTCGCGATGTAGGGCATGCTTCCTCCATCGGTAGCCGTGTGATTGTGCGATTACACGTGCATGACAGCCATTCTATCGCAAACAAAGGCGGCGGCCATGGCTTCCGGGCACGTCGGCTCACCGGTTGTGACGGGCGCATTCGGCGTTCGGACCCATCCAGATGACCGTTCGCATCAAGTGAGTTTGCCGCCATGGCGTGTCAGACATACGCCCATGGCATTGCGACGCAGGCCGTGGTTCACTAAGACGGTAGTAACTGAAGACGCGTAGCCCGGATGGAGGCCCCCTTCCCTCCCCCGCCTGCGGGGAGGGAAGGGAGGGGGTCCCGCAATCCGGGAACGACCTACGCTAACGGCTCCGCAGCCCCGGATTACGCGCCGGCAAGGCGCCGGCGCTCCATCCCGGCTACGAGCAACTACGAACAACTCCGCGAGGTCATCATGTATTCCGACGTCAACCTCTTCATCGACGGCGCGTGGAAACCGGCCGTCAGCGGCAAGACGCTGTCGGTCCTCAATCCGGCGACCGGTGAGGCGATCGGCACCGTGGCGCATGCCGAGAAGGCCGATCTCGATCTCGCGCTGGCGGCCGCCCAGAAGGGCTTCGAGACGTGGCGGAAGGTCTCCGCCCACGAGCGTTACCGCTTGATGCGCAAGGCCGCCGACAACCTGCGCAGCCGTGCCAGCGACGTCGCCACGGTGATGACCATGGAGCAGGGCAAGCCGCTGGCGGAGTCGAAAGGCGAGACGCTCGCCGGCGCCGACGTCATCGACTGGTTCGCCGAAGAAGCGCGCCGCGCCTACGGCCGCACAGTGCCGGCACGTGCCGACGGGGTCTATCAGCTTGAAATGAAGGAACCGGTCGGCCCGGTTGCAGCGTTCACGCCGTGGAACTTCCCGATCAACCAGGCCGTGCGCAAGATCTCGTGTGCCGTGGCGGCCGGGTGCTCGATCATCATCAAGGGCCCCGAAGAGACGCCCGCGGCCTGTGCCGCCCTTGTCGATGCGTTCGTGAAGGCGGGCATTCCGGCCGGCGTGATCAATCTGGTGTTCGGGGTGCCTTCCGAAATTTCGGCCTATCTCATCCCGCATCCGATCATCCGCAAGATCTCGTTCACGGGCTCAACGGCCGTCGGCAAGCAGCTTGCGGCGCTTGCCGGCGCGCATATGAAGCGCGTCACCATGGAGCTCGGCGGCCACGCGCCCGCGATCGTGTTCGCGGATGCGGACGTCGATGCGGCGGCAAAGATTCTCAGCGCCAACAAGTACCGTAACGCCGGGCAGGTCTGCGTCTCGCCGACCCGCTTCCTGGTGCAGCAGCCGGTTTATCAGCATTTCGTCGACAAGTTCGCTACCGCTGCGAAAGCCCTCAAGGTCGGCGACGGTCTCAAGGAAGACACGCGCATGGGTCCGCTCGCCCATAGCCGCCGGCTCGACGCCGTCGAGGGCTTCGTCACCGATGCGGTGGCCAAGGGCGCCAAGGTCGAAACCGGCGGCCGGCGTATCGGCAACAAGGGCTATTTCTTCGAGCCGACCGTGCTCACTCAGGTGCCGCGCGAAGCGCGCATCATGAATGAGGAGCCGTTCGGGCCGGTCGCGATCGTCAATGCGTTCGAGACCTTCGAGGAGGCGGTCGGCGAGGCTAATCGCCTGCCCTACGGGCTCGCCGCTTACGCGTATACGCGCTCGACCAAGACCGCCGAAGCGATCGGCCATGCGATCGAAAGCGGCATGGTGTCGATCAACCACCACGGCCTTGCATTGCCCGAAGTGCGCTTCGGCGGCGTCAAGGATTCCGGCTTCGGCAGCGAGGGCGGCGCGGACGCGCTCGACGCCTATCTCAATACGAAGTTCATCACGCAGATGAATGCGTGAGCGGCGTCGTCCAGGCTACGTCTTGCTCAAGTCCAGGATGGCACCGCGGTTATGCGACCCGCGGGAGGGCAATTTGTGCTTCAAGCCGGCGTGCCGAAATGGCAACGCCATCTTCGCAGCGAACTCCCGCCTCGATCTGGAAGCCCAATCTTTCGAAAATAGACTTGAGCGTTCGTTGGTCAGAGTATTTGTTAAAAGCGAGCCCGACGACCAGCACGCCCGCCGGTGTTAGGAAATGCACTAGCCAGTTCAAGGTGGTTTCCAGCGCACTGATCGAGCGCAGCTGCCAGTCAACCAGGGCGACATCGTACTGGCCGCGCGGCAGGCCGCAAGTGGCCGTCGTTGCGACACGAGAGTATCCGAGGCGCTGCAGCTCAAATATTCGCTCCGGAGCTGCCGGGCCTGACATGATGATTCGATGCAAGTTGGTGCACCGGGCCAGCTTGATCATTGTCGGGACGATGTGGTCTCCACGCATCGTTCGTTTCGACTTGCGCATGACTGTCACCCGCGCTGTTTGATCGAGGGAGATGAGCCCAGCATTCCGGCTTACGCGACCCGCCGGAGGGCAGGTTGTGCATCGGCCGAGTTGCGTGAGTTCTGGCTCATATCGAGTTCAAGAACGCCCGGCACGACGATCACGCCGTGAGGGTTTTTGCCGTTCTCGGATCTCGCGAACTTCAGCGCTTCGGCGCGATCAACAAAAAGGCCGCCACGAAGACCACCTTGGTCCTGGACGACCCAATTGCCTCGGCTGTTCTTTCCAACAAGAAAGAGGGAACGCGTCGAACCGCTCGACGAGGGGGGCTCACCTTTGTTCATAGTATGGCTTATCCATGGTCGACGGTTATAGCTGTCGCCAGCCTTTCCAATCTTCCACCCAAGCTGGACGCAGACCGTTCGCACGGCAATGGGCTTCGTAAGTGCGGCGGAATTCCTGTTCAGACATGACGCGGCGCTTGCGCGCCTCGACCAAACGGCGGATATACCGTGCGAGCAGCGCCCCTGTCTTTTTGGCCACACGCGCGATTTGCGCAGTGATGTTCTTGGCTCCGAGCGTCATAGGAGTTGCTCCTTCGTTCAATGCGGGGGGCGCCTGCCCTTACGTCAAGATCGTTACACGCGCTTCGCTATGCCCCCTGTTGAACAGGTGCGCGCCGCCAATGTGCGCATGAGCGCATAGGAACTCGAGAGAGGTCGAAGGAGAATTTTATAAGAATGGCATACTGATTTGAGGCATGCGGTATAATGAGAACCGCGACCTGCTTCCTTCCTTGCTCAGGCAAAGTTCTCGCAACACACTGTGCCGTTCGGCCGCGCGCTAATCCGTGGAACCGATGTCGTCACGCTTGTGACGGCGCTTCGCGCTTCGATGAAAGCAAGCAGAATTGCCAATGGCAGGACCTCGTGCGCAGCCTCCACACCTTCATCGAATCCCAATGGAAGCTCGGGCTGCTTTGAGAGGAAACAGTGCCACTCCCCGTCCTCGTAGAGAATCTGCCGAAGCTTCCAATGCGGCAGCTCGAGTTGCAGTAACAGAAGCACCGCATCAGTCCAGGCGCCGCACGCGACGAGTTGATTGAACATCGCCTTGGCAGCGTTTCCACGCGCGGCGAAGCGCGTGCATGCCTGCGTAATCGCGTCGATCAGTAGCTCCGATGTCATCGCCCGTGAGCGACGAACATGCGCCTGCAAATTGTCGAAGCGCTTCTCACAGCCCACTCGAAAGCCATAACGCATATCCAACACGCCTGAATCTCGATTTGTGGCAAAATGGGCGGAACGGCATAAAGAAGCGAGATAGACTAAAGGTTCGCAGCATAAGAATTTTATAAGCATTGCAATGGAAAACCGTATTTTATTACCATTGACGGTCCGTTTCGATGCGATAAGTAACGTTCGCTTCGATGCGATGAATATCGCGCTCGATACTTTCTTGCACCCTGATCTTTATAAGATTCCTATATCGTTGACGCCCGATCCTCCTCGAAAACTTATGCCGCAGATGGCACTTCGTTACTGCGCAAATGCATCCCACTGCTCCGGCAATTGATTTGCATCAATACCGCGGCATCCAGGCGGATGTTTGCTGTAGGCGGCGCAGCGGGCGCCACAAGGAGCACCGAAATGTTGGACATCATCGTGCTGGCCATTGGCCTTGGCTTCTTCGCGCTGTCCGTCGGCTACGCGATGGCCTGCGATCAGCTCTGAGGAGGCATCCATGATCTTCGATTATTCGCTCGCCGGCCTCGTGACCGCGGGGCTGCTGTTCTATCTCACCTACGCTCTGCTGCGGCCTGAGCAGTTCTAAGCCCACGCAGTTCCAGAAGGCGTACGACCATGACAATCATCGGCTGGATTCAAATCTTGCTTTACTGCGCGATCGTGGTCGCGCTCGTAAGGCCACTTGGCTGGTACATGACCAGCGTATTCAATGGCGAGCGCACCTTTCTCTCGCCCGTGTTGCGCCCGGTCGAAGCAGCGCTCTACTGGGCCGGGGGGATCGACGAAAGACGCGAGCAGCACTGGGTCTCCTACACGGTTGCGATGCTGTTCTTCCACGTCGGCGGTTTCCTGATCCTTTATGCGCTGATGCGCATGCAGGCACTGCTGCCGTTCAATCCGGCCGAGCAGTCGGCGGTGGCGGAAGATTTGTCCTTCAACACGGCCGTAAGTTTCATCACCAACACCAACTGGCAGAATTACGGCGGCGAAAGCACCATGTCCTATCTGGTGCAGATGGCCGGCCTGACACATCAGAATTTCCTGTCAGCCGCGACCGGCATCGTGCTCGCGGTCGCACTGATCCGCGGCTTCGCCCGCGCCTCAGCAAGGACCGTCGGCAACTTCTGGGTCGATATCACCCGCTGCACACTCTACATCCTGCTGCCGATCTGTATCGTCTATGCGCTGTTTCTCGTCTGGCAGGGCATGCCGCAGACGCTTGGGCCATACGTGGAAGCAACGACCGTGGAAGGCGCCAAGCAGACCATTGCAGTGGGGCCGGTCGCGTCGCAAGTCGCTATCAAGATGCTCGGCACAAATGGCGGTGGATTTTTCAATGCCAACGCCTCCCATCCATTCGAGAATCCGACTGCGCTGTCGAACTTCGTGCAGATGATCTCGATTTTCACGATCGGCGCTGCCCTCACCAATGTGTTCGGCCGCATGGTCGGAAACGAACGCCAGGGGTGGGCCATTCTTGCGGTGATGGGCACGCTGTTCATCGCCGGGGTTATCGTGTGCTATGCGGCCGAGGCCTCCGGCACCTCCGGCCTTGATGCGCTCGGACTGACTGGCGGCAACATGGAAGGCAAAGAGGTCCGCTTCGGGATCGTTGCGTCGGCGTTGTTCGCGGTCATCACCACCGCTGCCTCCTGCGGCGCCGTCAACGCCATGCACGACTCGTTCACGGCGCTCGGCGGCATGATCCCGCTGATCAATATTCAGCTCGGCGAAATTATCATCGGCGGGGTGGGCGCCGGCATGTATGGCATGCTGCTGTTCGTGATCATCTCGATCTTCGTCGCTGGCCTCATGGTCGGCCGCACCCCCGAATATGTCGGCAAGAAGATCGAGGCGAAAGAGGTCAAGATGGCGATGCTGGCCATCCTGGTCCTCCCGCTGATGTATCTCGGCTGGACCGCCGTCGCTACTGTTGTCCCGTCGGCGGTTGCCGCCACCAACAATCAGGGGCCGCACGGTTTCTCGGAGATTCTCTATCTCTACACGTCGAGCACCGGCAACAACGGATCGGCGTTCGCCGGCATCTCCGCCAATACGATGTTCTACAACCTCACGGGTGCTGTCGCGATGTTCGTCGGCCGCTTCTGGATGATCATTCCCGCAATGGCGATCGCGGGATCACTCGCAGCCAAGAAGTCGGTCCCGGCTTCCGCCGGAACCTTTCCGACCACCGGCGGCCTGTTCGTCGGGCTCGTTGTCGGCGTGATCGTCATCGTCGGCGGCCTCACTTTCTTCCCGGCGCTCTCGCTCGGTCCGATCGTCGAGCATCTCGCAATGCTTGCCAACACAACGTTCTGATCGCCTTTACTTCGGAGTCACCTCCATGGAAACCTCAAACATCCGCAAGCGCATGCCGGTTTCGGCACTGTTCGATCCCAAGATAGTGCTTCCCGCCTGGGGATCGTCTTTCGTAAAGCTTGATCCGCGAACACTGATCAAGAATCCGGTCATGTTCGTGCTTGAGATCGTGACTGCGCTGACGGCCGTGATCCTGGTCCGAGACCTCATTACAGGGGGCGAACATATCGGATTTGAGTTCCAGATCGTGTTGTGGCTGTGGTTCACGGTGCTGTTCGCGAACTTCTCCGAGGCCATTGCCGAGGGACGCGGCAAGGCACAGGCCGACGCCTTGCGCAAAACGCGTACGGAGACCCAGGCCAAGCTGCTGACCGGACCCGGCCGGAGCAGTTACAAGTCCGTTCCCGGCACCAACCTGAAGATCGGCGACGTGGTTCTGGTCGAGGCGGGCGACACCATCCCGTCGGATGGCGAGGTCATCGAGGGCATTGCATCCGTCAACGAAGCGGCGATCACCGGCGAGTCCGCGCCAGTGATCCGCGAATCGGGTGGCGACCGCTCGGCGGTGACAGGCGGCACCCAGGTGCTGTCCGACTGGATCAAGGTGCGCATCAGCGCAGCTCAGGGCTCAACCTTCCTCGACCGCATGATCAAGTTGGTCGAGGGCGCCGAGCGCCAGAAGACGCCGAACGAGATCGCGCTCAACATTCTGCTCGTCGGCCTGACAATCATCTTCGTCTTTGCGACCGCGACAATCCCGAGTTATGTCGCCTATGCGGAAGGCACCGTTTCCATCGTCATCCTGGTCGCGCTGTTCGTCACGCTCATTCCTACCACGATCGGCGCTCTGCTCTCGGCGATCGGAATCGCCGGCATGGACCGCCTGGTGCGCTTCAATGTGCTGGCGATGTCCGGCCGGGCCGTCGAGGCTGCGGGTGACGTCGATACGCTGCTTCTCGACAAGACCGGTACGATTACGCTTGGCAACCGGCAGGCCACTGAGTTCAAGCCCTTGCGCGGCGTGACCGAGCAGGAGCTTGCAGACGCGGCCCAGCTTGCTTCGCTCGCCGACGAGACGCCGGAAGGCCGTTCCATCGTGGTGCTTGCCAAAGAGAAACACGGCATCCGGGGGCGCGATTTGGCCGAGATTCAAGCCAATTTCATTCCGTTCACCGCCCAGAGCCGGATGAGCGGCGTCGAAATCGCCGGCTCGTGGGTGCGAAAGGGCGCAGTCGATGCAGTTCTAAGCTACATGAATGCGCCGGTGACCTTGGCGGGTCCATCCGGCACCGTCCGCACCCTGCAGCCGGCGGTCAGCGTCGATGCGGTGCGTGAAATCAATTCGATCGCCGAGACAATCGCCAAATCGGGCGGCACTCCGCTCGCCGTTGCCAAGGATGGCAAATTGCTGGGGATCATCCATCTCAAGGACATCGTGAAAGGTGGGATCCGCGAACGTTTCGCCGAATTGCGCCGCATGGGCATTCGTACGGTCATGATCACCGGCGACAATCCGATGACCGCCGCCGCAATCGCCGCGGAGGCAGGTGTCGACGACTTCCTCGCTCAAGCCACGCCCGAGGACAAGCTGCGCCTGATCCGCGATGAGCAGGCCAAGGGCAAGCTGGTGGCCATGTGCGGCGACGGCACGAATGACGCGCCTGCCCTTGCCCAGGCCGACGTCGGCGTCGCCATGAACACCGGCACGGTGGCGGCACGTGAAGCCGGCAACATGGTCGACCTCGATTCCAATCCGACCAAGCTCATCGAGATCGTCGAGATCGGTAAACAACTCCTGATGACGCGCGGTGCGCTGACCACGTTCTCGATCGCCAATGATGTGGCGAAATACTTCGCCATCATCCCGGCGATGTTCCTCGCGTTCTATCCGCAGTTGAGCGCGTTGAACGTCATGAATCTGTCAACCCCGCAGAGCGCGATCCTCTCGGCGATCATCTTCAATGCCCTGATCATCATCGCGCTGATCCCGCTGGCGCTCAAAGGCGTCGCCTACCGCCCGATCGGCGCCGGACCGCTGCTGCGGCGCAACCTGCTGATCTATGGCGTCGGCGGCGTGATCATTCCGTTCGTCGGCATCAAGGCCATCGACCTTGCAGTCACGGCCCTGCACCTTGCCTGAGGAGAAAGCACCATGCTGCGAGAAATCCGCCCGGCTATCGTGTTCATTATTGCGTTGACGCTGATCACCGGTGTCGCTTATCCGTTCGCCATAACCGGCATCGCCAAGGTGATCTTCCCCTATCAGGCGCAAGGCAGCCTGGTGGAACAAGGTGGCAAGGTCGTCGGTTCGGCGCTGATCGGACAGGAATTCACCGGTGACAGCTATTTCCATGGACGGCCGTCTGCCACCACCACGCCCGACCCTGCCGATTCGACCAAGACCGTGCCGGCGCCGTATAATGCGGCGAATTCCGGCGGCTCGAATCTGGGGCCGACCAGCAAATCGCTTATCGAGCGCGTCCAGGGCGATGTGGAAAAGCTGAAACAAGAAAATCCTTCCGCTCAGGTTCCGGTCGATCTCGTAACCACATCGGGTAGCGGTCTCGACCCGCATATCTCGCCGGCTGCGGCTCTTTTCCAGGTGCCGCGTGTTGCAAAGGCCCGCAATCTGCCTGAAGATCGCGTTCGCCAACTCGTCCAGGAGCAGACGGAGAACCGCTTCCTCGGCCTGTTGGGTGAGCCGCGTGTCAACGTGCTGGCGCTCAACCTGGCTGTCGATCGCTCGGCGGCTCGGTAAGAACTGGCGGGTCTCGCAAGGAAGCTGATGGCAGCTCAGCGACGCAACCCTGAACAACGCCCCTCACCCGAAGCCCTGCTTGAAACAGCCCGGCGCGAAGAGGGGCGGTTCGGCAAGCTCAGAATATTCGTGGGTGCGGCGCCGGGCGTCGGCAAGACCTACGAGATGTTGTTGCAGGCCCACGCAAGAAAAAAGGATGGTTATGACGTCGTCGTAGGCGCCGTGGAGACCCACGGTCGCAAGGAGACCGAAACGCTATTGGAGGGCCTCGAAGTCATCCCGCGCCGGCGCATTGAATACAGAGGCCAGTGGCTGGAGGAAATGGACCTCGACGCAATCATCGCGCGCCGGCCACAGATCGTACTCGTTGATGAACTCGCCCACTCCAATGTAGCTGGCGGCCGTCATCCGAAGCGCTATCTTGACGTTGAAGAACTGCTAAGCCACGGCATCGATGTCTATTCCGCGGTCAACATCCAGCATATCGACAGCTTGAACGATGTTGTTGCTCAGATCACACATGTCCGCGTGCGCGAGACCGTGCCGGATTCGATTTTTGACCGCGCCGATGCGGTCGAACTGGTCGATCTCACGCCCGACGATCTGATCCAACGCCTCAAAGAGGGGAAAGTCTATGTTCCGAAACAGGCCGAGCGTGCCCTGGAGCATTTTTTCTCTCCGGCCAACCTGACGGCGCTCCGCGAGCTTGCACTTCGTCGCACGGCCGAGCGGGTCGATGAGCAGCTGCTTACCCAAATGCAGGCCGGCGCCATTTCGGGGCCCTGGGCTGCAGGTGAGCGCATCCTTGTCTGTATTAGCGAAGACCCGCGCGCCGCCGGCCTCGTGCGTTACGCCAAGCGTCTGGCAGACCGTTTGCACGGCCCATGGACAGCTCTCTATGTAGAGAGCCCGCGGAGCTTACAATATACCGAGGAGGAACGTGATCGCATCGCCGACACTCTTCGGCTTGCTGAAACGCTCGAGGGCGAGGCTGTTACGATGCCGAGTGCCGGCCGGCGAATCGCCGACGATGTAATCGGCTACGCGGAATCCCATAACGTCACGCATATCATTATTGGGAAATCGAGCCGTTCACGATGGTTTGAAATTCTGCACGGGTCCGTGGTGCATGACCTTGTCCGTCGGTCCGGCAATATCAGTGTGCACGTGATCGCCGGCGATGCGGTTGCCGGTGAGCCCATCCCGAAAAAGACCCTACGCACAGCCGACGACGCCGCAGCCTTCGATCTGGGTCAGTATGTCGTCGCATTGGCGGTCATTGCGGTCGCGCTCGGCGTCGGTGAGGCGATCCAGCCCTGGCTTGGCGTCGAAAATGTCGATCTCGTTTTTCTTACGGCAGTGGTCGGCGTGGCGGTCCGCTACGGGTTGTGGCCATCACTGGTCGCGAGCATTGCAGCGTCGCTCTGCTATAATTTCTTCTTCCTGCCACCGATCTACACATTCACAATCACCGATCCCACCAACGTAGCGGCGTTTTTTTTCTTTATTGTCATGGCGGTCATCGTCTCGAATGTGGCAGCCCGCGTGCGCACTCAGGCCGTGGCGGCTATGAGCCGGGCGCGCACAACAGAATCGCTTTACCTGTTCAGCCGCAAGCTGGCGGGAGCCGGCACGCTCGATGACGTGCTTTGGGCGGCTGCCTACCAGACGGCGTCGATGCTCGAGGTTCGCGTTGTTCTGTTGCTTCCGGAGGATGATTCGATTGTCGTCAAGGCCGGCTACCCTCCGGAGGATACGCTCGATGCAGCCGATCTGGCTGCCGCCAAGTGGACTTGGCAGAGCAACCAGCCGGCTGGGCGCGGTTCGGCTACCTTGCCGGGAGCCAAGCGTCTTTTTCTGCCGATGCATACCGGCCGTGGCGCCGTAGGGGTGGTGGGGCTCGATGGCGACAAGTCCGGCCCGTTATTGACCCCGGATCAACGGCGCCTCCTTGACGCTTTGATGGACCAGACCGCGCTCGCAATCGAGCGTGTTCGCCTGGTCGACGACCTTGAGGGGGCAAGAAGAGCGGCCGAAACTGATCGCTTGCGATCTGCGCTTCTGACATCGATCTCGCATGATCTCAAGACGCCTCTTGCGGCTGTTCTCGGCGCGGCCGGAACGCTGCGCAGCCTTTCAAAAGACTTGGACGAACGGGCGAAAGCTGACCTTGTTGCCACAATCACGGATGAGGCCGAGCGGCTTAACCGGTTCATCGCCAACCTGCTTGACATGACCAAACTGGAATCGGGCGCCATCGTGCCGAATGCCGATATGCACGACCTCGGAGAAATTGTCGGCAGCGCCCTGGAGCGGGCAAGCAAAATACTTGCCCAACATCGGGTGGAAGTGGACCTGGCCAAAGATCTGCCCATGGTGAGAATCGATCCTGTCCTGTTCGAGCAGGTCTTGTTCAATCTGCTCGACAATGCAGCCAAATACGCGCCGGTCGGCACCACCGTGCGGATTCAGAGCTGGCGCGATGGCGGTTCGGTCGGCTTGCAGGTGCTGGACGAGGGCGACGGCATTCCGCCCGGAGAATTGGAAAACATTTTCGACAAGTTCTATCGGGTGCGCAAGATCGACCAAGTGCGCGCCGGCACGGGACTTGGGCTCGCCATTTCCCGCGGCTTCATCGAAGCCATGCACGGTACCATCTCGGCAGCTAACCGCACCGATCGCACGGGCGCAATATTTACCGTTAGGCTTCCAGTGCCCCCGCAACTCGAGCATCTGGACACGGCCGCATGAATGTGGCTGGGAACTGCGGAATCATCTCACGGACGGCCTGTGTATTCCTGTATACGTACGGGAACCCAGACGGTAGTTCGACACGAATCCTGAAAGCCCGCACATTCTGCCATGGAAATCAAAGATTTTCTTTCGCCAACCGACGCGTTGATCAACATGCGCGTATCGGACAAGACGCGGCTGCTGCACGAACTCGCCGCCCGGGCGGCGGCATCCCTCAACTTGGCTGCCGACCGCATTTCCGTTGAACTCTTGAAACGCGAGCATCTGGGGTCGACCGGGACCGGAGGTGGCGTCGCCATCCCGCATGCGCGGATACCGGATTTGAAGAAGCCTTTCGGCATCTTGGTTCGCCTCAGGAATCCCATCGATTTTGAAGCAATTGACGGCAAGCCGGTCGATGTCATCTTCCTGCTTCTGCTTCCGGCCCAGTCGCAGGGTGATTCGCTCAATGCGCTCGCAAGCATCGCGCGACGATTGAGAGACCCGGAATCGCTTCAGCGGCTGCGTTCCGCCGCCGATGCCGCCGGGCTGTACAGCGCAATGCTGACGGAACCCCGTAGGTAAGCGCACCGAAGACTCCGGAGGCAACCGCGTGAGCGCTGCGCCGCTGAAGGTCCTGATCATCGACGACGAACCGCCGATCCGTAAACTGTTGCGGATGGGGTTGACTACCCAGGGCTACGAGATTCTTGAAGCACCGAACGGCAAGGTCGCTTTGGACCTTCTCAAGAACAAGCCCGCGCTCGTCATCCTGGATCTCGGACTCCCCGACATCGAGGGCCTTGAGCTCATTACCTTAATTCGCACCCGTGTCGAAGGTGTACCGATCGTCGTGCTTTCAAGCCGCGGCGACGAGGCCGGCAAGGTCGAGGCGCTGGACCGCGGTGCCGATGACTATGTGACTAAGCCGTTCGGCATGGAGGAGCTGCTTGCCCGCATGCGGGCGGCGCTACGCCATCAGCTGCAGGTTCACGGCGAACGCCCGACGTTTCGGGTCGGCGACCTTGCGGTTGACCTGGTGCGCCGCATCGTCAAGGTGCGCGACAAAGAGGTGAAGCTGTCGCCCAAGGAGTACGATTTGCTGCGCCTCCTGGTGCAACACGCCGGCAAGGTGCTGACGCACAAGTTTCTGCTCGGCGAGCTGTGGAACAATCTCGCCGATACGCAATATCTGCGCGTTTACGTGAGACAGCTGCGTCAGAAGATCGAAGACGATGTGGAACAGCCGAAATACATCATCACAGAAACCGGGGTCGGGTATCGGTTGCGCGCACCGGATTGAGGCCCCTAAAAATCCACCGCCTCGCTCGCGGCTGCCCCCCTGACCGGCGATGCCGCCAGCGGCGGCAGATCGACGCCGGGATCGCGGAAGCGGTTGACGATCGGATAGCGGCGGTCACGGCCAAAATTCTTCAGCGTCACCTTAACGCCGGGCGCCGCCTGCCGGCGCTTGTATTCGGCAATGTTGAGCATGCGCTCGA
Organism: Xanthobacteraceae bacterium; assembly: GCA_035311445.1. Lineage (GTDB taxonomy): Bacteria > Pseudomonadota > Alphaproteobacteria > Rhizobiales > Xanthobacteraceae > JAJPKK01. The sequence goes on from DATGCX010000387.1 coordinate 19,287, forward strand.
CCCGCATCACCATGTCGCGGTCGTAGCCCGCCTCCACAATGGTCGAGATCGACTCCTCGCGCTCGACCAGCCGCTCAAGGATGCCGTCCAGCAGGTCGTAGGGTGGCAGCGAATCCTGGTCCGTCTGGTTCTCGCGCAATTCTGCAGTCGGCGCACGGACGAGGACATTTTCCGGTATCACGCGTCCTGCCGGTCCATGGGCGCCGTGCGGTCTCCAGACGTTGCGCAGCCGCGCCAGGCGATAGACCTCTGTCTTGTACAGGTCCTTGACGGGATTGAAGCCGCCATTCATGTCCCCATAGAGCGTCGCGTAGCCAACCGACATTTCCGACTTGTTGCCGGTCGTCACCACCATCAGCCCGAACTTGTTGGAAATCGCCATCAGGATGGTACCACGCGTGCGCGACTGCAGGTTTTCCTCGGTGACGTCGCGCGGCAGGCCGGCCATGAGCGGCGCGAGCGCTTTTTCCAGTCCATCGACGGCAGGCCCGATCGGCACGATGTCGTGATCGATGCCGAGCGCAGTTGCGATCGTCGCTGCATCGTCAAGTGACTCCTGCGAGGTGAAACGATAGGGCAACATGACGCAACGCACGCGCTTGGCGCCCAGTGCGTCGACCGCGATGGTGGCACACAGCGCCGAGTCGATGCCGCCCGACAGACCGACGATCACGCCAGCAAACCGATTTTTGTCCACATAGTCGCGCAGTCCGAGCACGCACGCCGCATAATCGGCCTCGCTGCTGGTCTCAAGCGCGGCGACCGATCCGGTTTCTGCACACCAGCCGCCGGCGGTACGGGTGAATGCCACCGTAGCGACATCTTCGCGAAACGCCGGCAACTGGGCCGCAAATGTCAGGTCGGGATTGAGTACGAAGGAAGCGCCGTCGAACACCAGTTCATCCTGACCGCCCGCCTGGTTCGTGTAGACCAGCGGCAAGCCGGCGTCCTTGACACGGGCGACCGCCACATTGAGCCGCTCGTCGATGACACCGCGCCGATAGGGCGAACCGTTCGAGACCAGGAGAATCTCGCCGCCGGTTTCACTGATGCATTCGACCGGCTCGGGACCCCAGATGTCCTCGCAGATCGGCACGCCGATGCGCACGCCGCGGACGTTGACCGGGCCGGGCAACGGGCCAGGCGCGAACAGGCGCTTTTCATCGAACACGCCGTAATTCGGCAGATCGACTTTGAAGCGCAGGCTGGTAATGCGGCCGCCGTCGAGCAACGCGACCGCGTTGTAGAGCTTGCCATCTTCAGCCCAGGGCGTGCCGATGAGCATTGCGGGCCCGCCATCCGCGGTATCGCGTGCGAGCGCTTCGACGGCGGCGCGGCAGGCCGCCTGCAGCGCAGGCTTGAGCACCAGATCCTCGGGCGGGTATCCGCAGATGAAAAGCTCGGAAAGCAGGATCAGATCGGCGCCGGCGGCGGCCGCCCTGGCACGAGCGTCGCGCGCCTTGGCAGTATTGCCGGCGATGTCTCCCACAATGGGATTGAGTTGGGCAATGGCAATGGCAAGCCGGTCGACGGGGCGGGTGGTCATGCCCTCTCATCTAGCGTCCGACAGCCAGCGCGGCAATCCCGGGGACGCGGGCGTTCCTCTGTGCGCCCGGGGGTGCCCAGGACAATTGCCCCTGGTGTCGCCCGCACGCTCTATGGGGCGGAGCACCGCGCGCGCAGAGCGGTCAAAGTCTGGCCGTAGCTGGTAATGCCAAACCTCTGCCAAGACGTTCCTTCTTTAATAGTTCGGCAAGCAGAAATGCGAGCTCGAGTGACTGCTCGGCGTTCAGTCGCGGGTCACAAAAAGTGTGATAGCGATCGTTGAGATCCTCGTCGCTGATGGCGCGCGCGCCGCCGGTGCATTCGGTTACGTTCTGGCCGGTCATTTCCAGGTGGATGCCACCCGCATAGGTGCCTTCGGCCTGATGGACAGCGAAGAACGATTTCACCTCGGACAGGATGCGATCGAACGGGCGGGTCTTATAGCCGGAGCCAGATGTGATGGTATTTCCATGCATCGGATCGCACGACCATATCACCTCGCGCTTTCCGCGGCTGACGGCGCGTATCAGCGGCGGCAGCAAATCGCCGACTTTGTCGGCACCCATGCGGCAGATCAGGGTGAGGCGGCCGGGCGTGTTATACGGATTGAGGATATCGATCAGTCGCATCAGGTCGTCGGGCTTCGAAGTCGGCCCGCATTTGAGGCCGAGCGGATTGCGGATGCCGCGACAGAACTCGACATGGGCGTGATCCCATTGGCGGGTCCGGTCGCCGATCCACAGGAAATGTCCGGAGGTGCTGTACCAGTCGCCGCTCGTGGAATCGACACGCGTCATCGCCTGCTCGAAGCCGAGCAACAGCGCCTCATGACTGGTATAGAAATCGGTGGTGCGCAGCTCCGGATGGTCTTCGAGATCCAGGCCGATGGCCTGCATGAAGCCGAGGGTCTCGGAGATACGGTCGGCAAGCTCGGTGTAACGACGCGACTGCGGACTGTCCTTTACGAAACCGAGCATCCACTTGTGCACGCTGCCGAGATTGGCGTAGCCGCCTTGCGATAACGCGCGCAGCAGGTTGAGCGTCGCAGCCGACTGGCGATAGGCCTCGATCTGGCGTCGCGGATCGGGCGTGCGCACCGCTGCGGTGAACTCGTGTCCGTTGATGATATCGCCGCGATAACTGGGCAACTCAACGCCATTGCGCGTCTCGGTCGGCGAGGTGCGCGGCTTGGCAAATTGCCCAGCGATGCGGCCGATCTTGACGACCGGCAACGCCGCCGCGAAGGTCAGCACCACTGCCATTTGCAGAAACACGCGGAAGAAGTCGCGGATGTTGTCGGCACCGTGCTCGGCGAAGCTCTCGGCGCAGTCGCCGCCGTGGAGCAGGAAAGCCTCGCCGGCCGCCACCCGATCGAGATGCTTGGTCAGGGTCCGCGCCTCGCCGGCGAAAACCAGCGGCGGGAACGTGGCAAGCTGCTTCTCGACCTCGCGCAGTGCGGCTTGGTCCGGATAATCCGGCACCTGCCGGATCGGCGTGTTGCGCCAGGATTCGGGCGTCCAACGCTCGGCCATTACTCAACTCCTCTGCGATGCCAAGCTGGACGGCGCCGCCACCCAGGTCTCATCGCCGACGTCTCATCACCAACTGCCCTTCGCCAATATCTCATAGCTGGCATTCCATCGCATCTGCGATTTGGCGCGGCTTATACACGAAAGCCAGAATGCGCATCAAATTTTCCTGAAAAGCTGGTCGCCTTTGGCACTTGGCGGTGAAAAGTTATTCCGTCCGCACAGTGTGATCCAGTCCATATTCCGGAACGCCCGCCGCGCCGATAGTCGGCGCATGCGTTGACGCGGCTCATCCATAATTTTCTTCGTCAAATGCTCGGTGAAAATGAAAATTTCATCCGTGAGAGCATCATAACCATCATGAAGAATTTCCCGGCGCATGACCATGCGAAACACATAAGGCACGATGCCGGGTTCGCGAAAGGCTACTCTGCCGGTTGATACCCATACCGTGCCGTCGGCTGGTGCATCGTCACGAGTTCTTCCGCGGCGGTGGGGTGCACCGCCATGGTGGCATCGAGGTCCGCCTTGGTGGCGCCCATCTTTACCGCAACGCCGATGAGTTGAATCATCTCGCTGGCGCCCTCGCCGACGATGTGGACGCCCACTACGCGGGCGCTGGCGGCATCGATCACGAGCTTCATCAGCACCCGGCTGTGGCGGCCCGATAAGGTGGCCTTAAGGGGCCGGAACGTTGATCGGTAGATGTCGACCCGCGCCAATCGCTCGCGCGCCTGAGCTTCGGTGAGGCCGACGGTGCCGATTTCGGGTTCCGAGAACACGGCTGTCGGGACATTGGTGTGGTCCACAACGGTGGGCCGGCCTCCGAACACGGTATCCGCAAAGGCATGGCCTTCGCGAATCGCGACCGGAGTGAGATTGATCCGGTTGGTGACGTCCCCGATTGCATAGATGTTCGGTACCGACGTGCGCGAATACGCATCGACCGCAATCCCGCCCAGCGGCGCCGTCTTGATGCCTGCCTGCTCCATGCCGAGATTGGCGATATTGGGCCTGCGTCCCACCGCGAACATGATGCGGTCGGCCTCGAGCTTGCGACCGCCGGTCAAGGTGGCGGTGTAGCGCGTGTCATGTTTCTCGACCGCGGTGACGACCTGGCCGACGATCACCTCGATGCCGCGCATTTCCATTTCGTTGCGCAAATGGGTGCGCACGTCGTCATCGAACCCGCGCAAGATGTTCTCGCCGCGATAGACGACCTTCACCCGCGAGCCGAGGCCCGCGAAGATGCAGGCGAACTCGACAGCGACATAGCCGCCGCCCTGGATCACGATCTCGCCGGGCAACTCCGGCAGATGAAACGCTTCGTTCGACGAAATGGCGTGCTCGAATCCCGGAATCGGGTGGCCCGCAAACGGCGCCCCCCCGGTCGCCACCAGAATGTAACTGCAGCGCACGCGCGCTCCCGAGGTAAGGAGGCGAATGGTGGTGGCATCTTCGATCACCGCGCGGCTCTTGACGATCTCGACCCCGGCCTTCTCCAGGTTGGAGCGGTAGGCGCCTTCGAGTCGTGCGATTTCCTTATCCTTGTTGGCGATCAAGGTCGGCCAATCGAAAGTGGCCGACGGCACAGTCCAGCCAAAGCCCGCCGCTTCCGCGAATTCGTGAGTAAAACGCGACGCATAGACCAGGAGCTTCTTCGGCACGCAACCGCGAATGACGCAGGTCCCGCCGATACGATACTCCTCGGCAATCATCACCTTGGCGCCGTGGCCGGCGGCGATGCGCGCCGCCCGCACGCCGCCCGAACCAGCCCCGATGACGAATAGGTCGACGTCGTGCGCGGACGTCGCAGCCATCACAACTGGTGACCCTTCTTTTGCATCTCGCTGCGCATGCGGGCCATCACGGTATCGGCAAACGCGTCGGCCCATTGCTGCGCGCGCTTCAAACCATCCTCGATCGCCGCCGGCTCCTCCCTGATGAACTTCTGGCCGAGCGGGGTCTTATAGAACACCAGCAGGTCCTTGAGCTCTTGTTCGGTGAAACGCGCTGCGTAGGCACGAGCCATCTGGTCCAGCACTTCGTTGCCCTTGGAGGCGTCAAGTTCCTTGTGCAGTGCCGCCGCGACGTCATTAAGCTCGCGCGTCAAATTCGGATTGGTCGGCACGAAGCTGTTCTTGACGGTTTCGATCACACCGCGGACGACCGGCTCGCCTATGCCGTTCGCACCCTTGGTGATCATCACTTCGCGCGCCACGGCGACGGCGGCAGCTGAGGGTTGCTGCGCATGCGCCACAAACGGTCCGAGGCAGGTGCAGAAGAGCACCACAATAGAAGCGATGCGCGAAAGCGAGTTCCTGTGCATGTTGAATACTCCCGTTATTGGCGTGGCTATATTTTGATGACGTCGACCGCCCTCACCTTGGCCCAGTGAGGTGAAAGAAGCGTGCGATGGCGACATGCGAGTCAACGCACTAGAATTCATTCTAGCTTCCCATCGGCCTGGATTATCCTCACCCCTCCGGCCCCGGCGATGACGGCCGCTGCCACCAAGCAGACGAAAAGACCATGCTCGACCACGCCCGGAATTCGTGCCAGTCCCGCCGCGAGCGCCTCGGGCGCCGTGATACGTCCGAGCGAGGCATCGAGTATGTGGTGCCCTCCATCCGTGACGAAAGCATGGCCCTCCCGGGTGTGGCGCAGGACCGCCGGCCCCGCACACCCGGCGGCCGCAGCCGCAGCCTCGACGGCCCGGCGGGTTGCCGCAATCCCGAACGGCACAACCTCGATCGGCAGCGGAAAACGACCGAGCACGGGCACGCATTTGGTGTCATCCGCAATCACGATCATGCGGGCCGACGCAGCCGCCACAATCTTTTCCCACAGCAATGCCCCGCCGCCGCCCTTGATGACCGTGAGGTCGGGGGCGATCTCATCGGCGCCGTCGACGGTGAGATCGAGCTCCGGCGTCTCGTCCAGTGTCGACAGCGGAATGCCGTGCCGCTCGGCGTCGGCGCGGGTGGCGTGCGAGGTCGGCACCGCCACGACCGCAAGGCCATCGCGCACGCGCGCGCCCAGCAATTCAACGAAATGGCGTGCCGTCGACCCGGTGCCGAGGCCGACGCGCATTCCGGGTTGCACGAATTCGATGGCCCGCGCGGCGGCGGTGCGCTTATAGTCTTCGCGGCTGGTCACAATATGCCGGCTCTTGTGTCAGTTGCCGCCTGCCTCATAGCGGGCTGCGGGCGCGAAGCCTAGCCGAAATCCGCGATTTCCTGCATTGCGGTGCGCCGGCGGCTGATAACGGCCCATGCTGCTTGCATTCGCTTTGGCCCATCGTTAGAGCAGATCTGGTGAAGTAGGACGGTTCCGCTGCGTCGGTTGACGTCATTCTCGGGGCGCCGCAAACCGGCGAGCAGAAGGGCATGGATTCCGGGCTCCCTCGCTATGCCCGGGACCCGGAATGACAAATATCAAGTGTTGGAGTCAGCACGCTGGTGTCGTTTCAAACGCTTGATTCCCATCGGGGTCGTCGCCCGCGCAAACGGGCGATCCAGTAACCCATGAATTCACCCAGGGGAACGCTTTTTTCATTCGCCGCACCGCCGTTACTGGGTGCCCCGCTTGCGCGGGGCATGACACCGGAACGGAATGAACCGTCAGAGTGACCACGCTAGAGTCGCTTGCATGATCACCATCATCTTCGATCTCGACGGCACCCTGGTCGACACGGCTCCGGATATTATCGACGCGCTCAACGTGATCCTGCGCCGCGAGGGCCTGCATTCCATTCCCTACGAAGACGCGCGGGCGCTGATCGGGCACGGCTCGCGTCTCCTGGTCGAGCGCGGCCTTGAGGTCGCGGGCCGGCCGACGGCCGACATCGACCGCATATACGGTGATTTCATTGCCCACTATGCGGAGCATCTGGCCGACCGCTCGCGGGCTTACCCGGGCGTCGAGGCGGCACTCGACACGCTGGCCGGGCGTGGCTGCACCTTCGCGATCTGCACCAACAAGCTCGAATGGCTGTCGGTGCGCTTGCTCAAAGCGCTCGGCCTCGCGGAGAGGTTCGCGGCGATCTGCGGCCAGGACACGTTCGGGGTACAGAAGCCCCATCCGGAGGCGCTGCTCGGCACGCTGCGCCGCGCCGGCGGCAAGCTGGACCGCGCCGTGATGGTCGGTGACTCGCAAACCGATATTGCGACCGCAAGGGCTGCACTGACGCCAGTGGTGGCGGTCGATTTCGGCTACACGGATGTCTCCGTGCAGGACCTCGGCCCGGACGAAATCATAAGCGATTACGGTTCTTTACCGGACGCCGTCGCGGCGCTTCTGGGGACCCCACAACGCGGCCGGAACGGCGTAAGGCCAGCCCTTGCTTGACACCGCCCGCCCGCCCTTATTAATGGCATTGCCACGCAGGAGGGCCTCGTTACGGCGGGCGCGTAGCTCAGCGGGAGAGCACTCCCTTCACACGGGAGGGGTCACAGGTTCAATCCCTGTCGCGCCCACCACGGAAATACGAAAAACCAATACGTTGAGATGGTGGTAAAATCCGCCTGCCGACAACAAAATACCGAACGGAACGCGAAACCACGCCGCAAAACGGTATAAAATCCGTGTGCCTTGTTCCCGTTTGGTTCATGGCCTTGCCGGGTCGGATTTCGCCCCGGTTCCGTCTGGAAAATTCGGCGTCCCGGGAGGCCGCAGGAAGGCCACCCATTGAGGCGTTCGGGTTGGGCCGATGTTCTGTGCTTCTGTGCGGCTCGGATCGAACTTCACCCCAGGGACCACGGGAGCGCGTTCTGGGCGGACAGTGGCGGGATACCATGCCGATCGGTCAATCGGTGCCTGTCGCGGTCGGATGTTGGTCATCGAGGCAATGCGGGGCGGTCTATGTTTTTTGGCGCTGCACACGGCAGCACTTAGTAAACATGGCGTTTGCGTTCGCAGTGTATAATTTTGGTTGGCTTCTTCCTGGGATGCGTAATTTAAGCCCGGGAATGCGAGCAACTAAGCTGCCGATCCACAGAGCCATGTTTGGATGATATTGATCGTCCAAATGTCCGGGTTCAAATGTAGGAATGATCCTTCATGCGAAACAAATTGCTGTTTCGCTTCCTGACTTTCACCCTTTCCGCCGAAGGTCCGGTAGCTCGCTATCTCGTCTTCTCCGTATCCTTGGTCCTGATAGCCATAGCTTGGAAGATCGCCACCTGGTGACACCCTATCGCGTCTTCGCCTATGCATGGAAGCAACGCAGAATATTGCTCACACATGACGATGATTTCTGGCACGATAGACGGTTCCCTGAACATCGACATCCGGGCGTGGTGATACTACCCGGTGCCAATCAAAGGGACATGATCAGCGGTCTAGTCTGGATGATGCAGATAATGCAGCGTGACCCCGAACAGTGGCTAAAGCCAAAAGTACGCATCACTCGTGATGGAGATGTTTATGCTCTGGCGAAATAAGCTGGCACAAAATGGTTTGATCTGGCTGTTAAGATGGCTGAATACTATGTAGGTCAGATCAATGCGGAAAAGACGTTAGGACATGGAATATTGTTAGGCGCGTATAGGATATACAAGACAGGAGGATATCAGAAGGGCATTCACTCTGCCGACCTTTTAGAAGAGTTGGAGCTATGTATTCCGAAATGGATAGACCAGAATGGATTAGCTTCTCACTTGTCTGCATACGATGATAATATCAAGACGAAAGAAATGAAGTAGACAGGGAATTAGGACCGGCAGCAGAGGTAGCGCTGGTAGCGGTAGCACCGGGAACAGAGCCTAAGTCAGAAAGCCAAATAGAGGGGAAATAACCCCACATGCCGTGGACCCCTACACAAAGGAAGTGATTAGAGAAGAGAAGTATGTTGTTTACGATAGTTGAAAGCCTGTTACGTTGTTTTACGATGCATATGTCGAGAATGGACATGAGTATGCAAATAAGAATAAAGCAGTCTAATAGGCAAAGATAAAGCCTAAAGTGTTCCTTCGGTTTTCATTCCCTTTAGGCGTCTCATAAGAGGTCATTAGGTTTTTAATATTTTCCTAATGGCCTCTTGTCTTTTCTGCTGTCTTCTGATACAATAAAACTTCGGTAGCGTGCTTGGCTAGTCGTGACCAGCCCGTTGGATATTAGCATAGCTAGTATTAGAACATTGGCTGGTCTTCTTTCACTGGTTGACCACTATATGAGGTTCCATGACCAGATAGGCATTGCTGCCGAGTGGGCGGAAACGCTTAAAGGTGGTCAAATCGGAGGGCTAGGTGGTATCCGGTCTAACGATATTCGAGGGTGACATCGTACGCGTGAACGCAGGTCCGTTCTCGTCCTTTCGCGGCGTCGTGGAAGGGGTGGACGAAGCGCGCTCCCGCGTCAAAGTCGCCGTGACGATCTTCGGTCGTGTCACCCCGGTCGAGCTAGAATTCGGCCAGGTCGAGAAGGCAGAATCGCCATGGTGGCTTCCTTCCTGGCTTTGAACCGATACCTCTCTTCTCTTCAAAAATTGCACAGCACGCATCCGGCGGAAGTGGCGCCCTTCTCTCACCCAACCGCCTCGAGCCAGTGCAATCGCACAATCGTCGCCTGCAGCTAACTGTGTGTCAGTCAGCGCGGCGAGACAGCGCACTGGTGTCCACCTCGAGGCGGGCATCCCCTACGAACAAAGTGCAGCAACGATTGAGGCTGGGCTGGCGTTCGCTCAGGTGCCGTAACCGCCATCGGCTCTACGCTCTTGCGCTCACGCGGCATCACCAGTCCCAAGCAATAGTCGTGCGATGGAACGGCGCGATCCGCGCGCCCGATGACGCTTACGAGCCCCTCGACATAGCGCGCAAAGCAACGCCCGACCATGAAATTCGTCGCCACCAGAACACGCGCGGTTGCCGAGCGCGACCGTGTCGGCGTGGTTGAACGATTGCATCAAGGCCAAGATTACGCGTGCAACAAGCCACAAGTCATCGGCAAGGCCTTGCATTGTGACGTTCTCGATTGCGTCGGCGCGGTCTCCGAGCCAAGGATCGCCCCGATCCGAATCGGCTCGCGCTGCGGCTCGAGAAGTTCAAGGCAGCGATGCGATAGTTACCTACTGTAGTCAAGTAACTCGCTACGGTGGGCAATTTCAATTTCATTACCTGATGCCGGCTTGCACCGACTTCCGGACTCTGTCGTCGTGCGTGACGCCATTACGGGGACGGTCAGACTGGCTGTCAGGTTAGATGCTCTGAAGCCTCCCTCCCGCTGGGACATCTAGCTCGCAAGAGCTAAGGCCACCCCTCTCGGGACCGTTGAAGCCCGCGCTGCGGAGGTAGCCGTAAGAAAAAAGGCTCCGCTAAAAGCAGAGCCGTGCCTCCCGCCCTGGCACAACAAAATGGATGGGTTTTGGAAATCCGACGCCTGGGCGGGAGACAGCCTCATGGTACGGGACTTCCACCGCAATCGGTGTGACCGGCGTCACAGCTGGGGCAATAATTTGTCATCCTCGAACCGAAATCGTGGTCCATCTTCCTCGCCCGCGCCAAGGCAACCTGCCGTTCCAGAGCCTCACGCTGCGCCGCCGAAATTGGCTTACAGGATCCGGAGCCAATCATGACATGGTGACCTCCTATCTCAGCTCACGATTCGCCATGCCACAACACAGGCTGCTGGGAACTGCTGCTGACCCAAATGAACTCGACCAGGTCGTCCTGCTTCTTGACCAGGCTCCACTTACGCAGCACAAAGTTGGAATCTGCGAACGGCAGAATGATAGCCGCCGACCGGGTTCGCACTGGAGGCCATCAGGAGGGGCCCTTCTTCGCGCAAGCACTGGTCAACGTCACACACTCCGTCCTATCCATGCGAAATAGATTATGACGATTGCCAGCGCACGATCGTGAAAGATGTCAACAGCATGTAGCCGAGATGTACGAGAATTAGGTTGCCTGGCCCACTGGGCCTAGCCTTCAATCGGGCAACCGGCGCGACGCCCCGGGCAAAGCTCACGGCGCGCGCCAGCCGCAAAGATATCGGGCAACGAAACAGGAGGTTGGGGCAATGAAAAAGCTTGTTCTGACAATATTGTCGGCAAGCGTCGCATGGCCGTGTTGCGCGGCTCAGATCGAGGTCAATAATTCGACCGTCACCATCTCCGGTGACATAATCTTCGGTGACTTTGTAACATTCCAGTCAAAAACCAGCTCTCTAAATAATGCCACAGTAGTTCTAAAAAGTAATGGAGGAAGATTACTACCAGCCATCAAGATCGGTGAAATGATCAGGACGAAGGGCTACACTACCTACGTCCACGAATACTGCGCTTCCGCCTGCACGCTGATTTGGCTGGCTGGGCTACAACGGTACATGACACCAACCGCCCTGATAGGGTTGCACGCAGCCTACGATATAGGAAGCGGCGTGGCGAGTGGCTCGGCGAATGCGTTGGTGGGCGCATATCTAAACAAGATTGGATTGTCTTATGATGCGGTGTTATACGCCACGTCCGCGGGCCCCGACACCATTAAATGGCTGACGGTTGCCGATGCCCAGACGTATGGGATAGATGTAAGTGTGGCCAATAGTCAGCCTCAACTTAGCTTGGACCAGCAAGCGTTGCAGGCTGTTGGTGCCTACTTTGCCAATTGGTCATTTAATTCGTCACCGCAGGCATTGGCAAACATGTATTGGGATTCAGCTACCTATTATGGAACGATGACATCAAAGGCGGATATCTTGCTTGACAAGCAAAGATTTATAGAACAGTGGCCAGTGAGAAACTATAAAATACGATCGGGAACAACTGCCGTCAAATGTATTGGGGAACGCGTAACGGAATGCAGCGTCACCGGAGTAGTTGATTGGGAGGTCAGCAATCAAACTAAGCGTTCAATTGGTGCTGCTACTTTCGACTATGTGTTGAGACCATGGCCGTTGGGGGCGTTGGCTGTAAATGGCGATGAACGCACTGAACTAAGGATTAGCTTGGAAAATGGTAAGATCTTGCACAGGCAAGTGACCGACCGGTGCGATAATGCAATTGGGAAATATCCGGCGATTTGCCCCACGCCCTAGGGCTAGACCAGCGATCGCTGCGTGAGTTGTAGGGGCGGCAGGACTGCGCCCGCCGCTCCATCGTTTGGGCCGTCTAAGTAGAACGGGGTCGATGCGCCTGGAGGAACGCGCGAGCATCGCGAGTTCCATGGCGACCGCGTAGGGATGCGCGGGGATGTCGTCCGGCAGGACCAAGACGGGCGTCTGGCGGCACCGCCATCGCGACCGGCTTCGGCCGCGGCTTGGCACACTTCGTTGATAGGCTGATGGCTGACAGCGTCCGTGCTTTTTCCCGGCTCCGCCAGCCGTGGCTCAGTTGGGAGCGGTAGAACCGGCGAGCCAGCAGACATTTCTTGAGGTGTCTGTCGCTGCGCCTGCGACTGTTGCAACAACCCGGAAAGCAGCGCCACCGCCGATGCTAGCCGACGCGCCTCCGCGACAGAATTGAGACAAGGCGCTTCGGCTTCACCAGCGTCGGATAAAACAATGTGTAGTCACGCTCTTGTCATGTGATGTAACGCAATGTTGGCTTTTTCATCTTACGGGAATGTGGCAATGTTTCCTATTCCAAAACGGGTGTTTCTGACGCGTGGCACGGGTAGGCATCGCCAGCAGCTTACGGCGTTCGAGCATGCCCTGCGCGACGCTGATATCGAGCAACAGAACCTTGTAACAGTTTCCTCAATCCTGCCACCACGCTGCGAACTGATCACCTGCAGTGCCGGCATCGCTGCCCTGAGCCCCGGGGAGATCACCCTTTGTGTGCTGGCTCGCGCCGAGACCAACGAAGCCGGCCGCTGGATTGCCGCGGGAATCGGTCTTGCGAGGCCGAAAGATATTGCGCATTACGGGTATATCTCCGAACACCACTGCTTTGGCATGACGGAGGATGAGACGAGCGAATTCGTGGAAGATCTTGCCGCTACGATGCTCGCATCCACGCTGGGCATTGAATTCAATCCCGACGCTGCGTGGAACGAGCGCAAGCGCGCCTACGAGATGAGCGATTTGATCGTTGATACGCAGTCAATCGTGGCAGCAGCCCAAGGCGCGCCCCATGGCGAATGGACCTGCGTGGTCGCCTGCGCAGTGTTTCTTTTTACGCCCGACGATTCCGCCGCGCGATGACGGGGGTCGTAACCTTCGCGGTTCCACCGACATTCCTCGGGATTGCTCGCAATGATCGGGGAGCGCCGCTCTGTGTTGCCGGTATTCCGTACGACTTCGGCACCACCAACCGGCCGGGAGCGCGCTTCGGGCCGTCGGCGATTCGCCAGGCGAGCCGAATGCTGGTGGATGGTGAACACCCCTTGCACTGGGTCAATCCAGCCTCGGCGCTGGTGGCCGACATTGGCGATTTCAACATCGCCTTAGGTGATATTACCAAAAGCCTTTCAGAGATTGAGCGCCAAGCCAGCGAGATCGCGCATCTTGTCGCCCTGGGCGGCGACCACGGCATTACTTTGCCCCTCCTTCGTGCGCTGGCAAAAAGACGCGGCGCGCCTGCATTGATCCATTTTGATGCCCATGTTGACACTTGGCCCGAGAATTTCGGACAGAGCTATGCCCATGGCTCTGTTTTCTATCATGCAATTGTAGAGGAGCTAATCCAGCCGCGACGCATGGTTCAAATCGGTGTGCGGTCACCTGTTGAGCGAGCCGTGTATGATTGGACCCGCAATCAGGGCGTCGCGATGATTACCGCGCAGGACGTTCATGAGCTGGGTCCCGTCGCGGTCGCAGATCGCATCCACGAAGTGGTCGGCGATGTGCCGGTCTATCTTAGCTTTGATGTCGATGTGCTTGACCCCGCCTTTGCGCCAGGCACTGGGACACCTGAAATTGGCGGATTGGCAAGCTGGCAAGTCCAGGCGATCATCCGGCGGCTGCACAAGTTGCAATTCATCGGGATGGACATGGTTGAAGTATGTCCTCCCTACGACGTTGCCGAAATTACCGCGCTTGCAGCCGCGACCGTGGTATGGGAATATCTTTGCCTGCTCGATGCACCGAAAGCCCTTTGACGTTTCCCGATCAGGGCATCTCATTATCCGATGAACCAGCGCATGATTGAGAAAACGACCGTCGTTCTCTCGTGCGAGAGATGCCGTTGGCGGGCCAGGTGATCGCGCAAGGAAACTCAAATTTCGCGGCAAACTATCCGATGATTGGCGAAGTTGGCCAACCATGTCGTTGGGCATGGCGGAACCACCCATACTGTCATAAATCCGAGATATAATGCGTTTTTCAAACGCCTGACGGGGCCGTCGCCGGCTGTCAGGATAAGCCCGATGGCGGGAAAACTGCGACGGATCGCTTCGCAGAATGACGTGCCAGCGGCTCCAGCAGCTCCGACGGCAACAGGTCTGCGGCCGGCTGCATTGGTCTGGCCGAGTACCACGGGCTCTCAGTTTGGAGGCAAGATGAAACCGCTTGATGTGCGATCCAAGGATTCCGCGCGCATGCCGGTGACTGCCGGACTCGTGCTTGCGCTGCTCCTGATCGGGGCAGGTCTTGGCGCTGGTGTGTATCGTATCATCGCTAATTCATCCCCGGCGCTTTCGCCAACGGCGGGCGAAAGCGCGCCGCTACTCACGCGGAACGCAGGACGAATCATCGTTCCGGATGGCTCGCCGTTGCGCGACAAGTTGACAATCGATGCCATCGGCGCCCAGGTGATCCAACCCAATGTGGTCCTCCCGGCCGTCGTCGAGGCCGATCCTGCGCGCCTCGCTAAGGTTCTGCCGCCGCTGGCGGGGCGCATCACCCAGCTCAAAGTCCAACTTGGAGAGCAGGTTGAACGTGGCCAGCCGCTCGTCGTTCTCGACTCGCCCGACCTTGTGACGGCCTATGCCGACTATGAACGCGCCAAAGTACTCTTGGAATTGGCCGTCCAGAATCGCGACCGGCTGCGCGGGCTGGCAAAATCCGGCGGCGCAGCCACCAAGGATCTGCAACAGGCAGAATCCGATTATATTACGGCGGAGGTCGAGAAGCAGCGTGCCGAAATGCGTCTGAGGCAGATCGGCGTTGATCCCGACACGACCAACAAGTCCCGCACGGTCACAGTCGCGGCGCCGGTGTCGGGGAGCGTGATCGATCTCGCGGTTGCGCCCGGTGCTTTCTGGAACGATGCGACGGCGGCGTTGATGACGGTTGCGGATCTCAGCACGGTCTGGGTCACCGCCAACGTTCCGGAGAAGGATACATCGCTGGTGGCGAAAGGGCAGTTGGCCGATATCATGTTCGCCGCCTATCCGGGTGAGGTCTTCAAGGGCGAGGTCCTCTTTGTCAGCAATGTGCTCGACCTCGACACGCGTCGGACCAAGGTCCGCATCAGCATCGAGAACCCGGCCCTGCGATTTAAGCCAGGCATGTTTGCCAATGTGACGCTTTTCGGGCCACGGCAGCTGCTGGCGACGGTTCCGACAACGGCTTTGGTGCTCAAGGACGACACCAATCGGGTGTTCGCCGAGGTCGCGCCCTGGACCTTCGAAGCGGTTTCGGTGGAAACCGGCTTCCAACGAGGCAGTGAGACCGTGATCCAGCGCGGTCTCAAGGTCGGTGACCGCGTGGTCGTGAAGGGCGGAGTACTCCTCAATGATTGACCGGCTTGTCGCCTTCGCTTTGCAAAAGCGGCTGGTGGTGGCGATGGTCTCTATCTTCATCGCAATTTACGGCTATTACTCGTGGACCCAGCTGGCGCTCGAAGCTTATCCGGACATCGCCGACGTAACCTCGCAGGTCATCACCCAGGCGCCCGGATTGGCTGCCGAGGAGATCGAGCAACAGATCACGATTCCGCTGGAGCGCGAACTTAATGGAACGCCGGGCCTGTTCGTCATGCGCTCCAAGAGCACCTTTGGACTGTCGCTGATCACCCTCGTCTTCCGCGACGGCTCCGAGGACTATTGGTCGCGCCAGCGGATTTTGGAACGCATTCAGAATGTCACCCTGCCTTCGGGCATCACTCCCGGACTCGATCCGCTGACCTCACCGATCGGCGAAATCTACCGTTACACGCTGGAGTCCAATACGCAGGGATTGCGTGAGCTGTCCGAAATTCAACGGTGGACGGTCATTCCGGCGCTCAAGCAGGTGCCCGGGGTCGCCGATGTCACCAATTTCGGCGGCATCACGACGCAATTTCAACTCGAGCTCGACCCGACCCAGCTCATGCGCTTCAATCTATCGCTCAAGAACGTCACCGACGCTATCAGCGCCAACAGCGCCAATGCAGGCGGCAGCGTCATCACCCGCGGCGAACTCGGTTACGTCATTCGCGGCATCGGGCTCGTGCAAAAGCTCGAAGACATGGGCGATATCGTCGTCATGCAGCGGAATGGAACGCCGATCTTTGTGCATGATCTCGGCACCGTGAAGTTGAGCAGCGAGGAGCGGCACGGCATCCTTGGCAAGGATGACAAGAACGATACCATCGAGGGGATAGTCTTGCTGCTGCGCGGCGAAAATCCCTCGCGTGTCCTTGACGGTATCCATGCAAAAGTAGCCGAGCTGAACAAACGTCTCAAAGCCGAGGACGTCCAGATTGTGCCGTACCTTGATCGTTCGAGTTTGGTCACTGCTACCGTGGACAAAGTCTCGCATACCATTTTCGCAGGAATCGGCTTCGTTCTCATTGTCCTCATCTTGTTTTTAGGTACTCCCCGCAGTGCATTGATCGTCGGCCTCACCATCCCGTTTGCGATGCTTGTCGCCTTCACGGTGATGAACCTTACAAAGATCCCGGCCAACCTGCTGTCGCTCGGCGCCATCGATTTCGGCATTATCGTGGATGCGTCGATTGTCATGACCGAAGCGATTCTGCGGCGGCGCGAGGCAAAACCGGAGGAACCGTTGGTCGAAGGCGATGTTCGCGAAGCCGCCCTGCAAGTGGCGCAGCCAATTTTCTTCGCTACACTGATCATCATAACCGCCTATTTGCCGCTGTTCGCCTTCCAACGTGTCGAAGCCAAACTGTTTCTGCCAATGGCCTACGCGATAGGCTATGCGCAATTGGGCGCGCTGCTGTTTGCGCTGTTGGTCGTTCCGGGGCTTGCCTACATGGCGTATCGCAAACCCCGGCGCCTCTTCCGCAATCCGGTGCTGGACTGGTTGGAGGCGCGATATCACCGCGCGCTTGAGGGGTTGCTGCATCGGCCGCGCATCGCCGCCGTCCTTGGCGGTGCCGCAGCCGCAGCCGTCGTGGGGCTCGGCGCTACTGTGGGACGCGAGTTTCTGCCCGAACTCGATGAGGGCACGATATGGCTCCAGGTGCAAATGCCGGCCGGTATTTCGCTTGGCAAGGCGACCGAAATGGCAGCCGATTTGCGCAAAGCCGTCCGCGAGTTCCCCGAGGTATCCTACGTCGTAACCCAGTTAGGGCGAAACGACGACGGTACCGATCCGTGGACACCATCGCATGTCGAAGCAAGCGTTGGCCTTCACCCCTACAACACTTGGCCATCCGGCGAAACCAAACGGGAGCTGATCTCGCGCATGGCCGCGAGGTTTCACGCGATGCCCCGATTCGATGTAGGTTTCAGCCAGCCCATGATCGACGGGGTTAACGACAAGATCGCCGGCGCGCATAGCGAGCTGGTCATCAAGATATTTGGCGATGACTTCAACGAGCTGCGCCGCATCGCAAAAGAGGTCGTCGACATTCTCGACGCCACCCCCGGTACGGCCGATGTGTCGATCGACCAGGAGCCGCCGCTGCCGCAGATCGCCATCAAGGTCGACCGTGCCGCCACCGCCCGTTACGGTATCAATGTCGCGGACATTTCGGACCTGATCAAAACCGGGATCGGTGGCGACCCCGTGAGCCAAGTGTTTATTGGCGAACGGCGATATGACACGAGCGTTCGCTTTCCATCATCGGCGCGCAACAATTCCGAGGCGATCGGAAA
>DATGCX010000388.1:0-26203 GCA_035311445.1 Xanthobacteraceae bacterium
CGGCGAGGCGGCATTTTTCAACATGGGAGGAATGCGTCGATATGGCCCAATGCAGCTGCTCCATACTGCAGCGCAAAGGGACAGCTTTCAGAAATCAAGCTGACGTCGGCCCGCGCCCAAATGAGCTTGCAGGTCCGGTCCGTGGCCAACCTGACGGTAACGTCTGCAATCCGCGACCCCACCCATGGCAAGCGAGGCTCGGGCCCACCAGTCCGGCCGTCCCCGAATGACGCGACCGCGAAGGGTGCGGTCGCGTCATCCTGGCTGCATGTTTCAATCCTTCACCTCTCCGGCAACGCAAACACCCATAGCGTCGAGCCACCATCCGGGTTCCGCATCTCGGGAACGAGCGTCGACAATGAGCGGCCCAAGCCCGATCCGCTGCCCGTCGCGACCGCCACGTACTGCCTGCCGTTGACGCTGTAGGTGATCGGGAAGGAGTTCACCATGTTGCTGGTGCGCACCTGCCACAACACCTTTCCGGTCGCATCGTCGAGGGCCTTGAAGTAGCGATCGATGTCGCCCGAGAACACCAGACCGCCGCCGGTTGGCAGCACCGCGCTGGTATTGGGCGCGTGCTGGCGATACGACCAAACCTGCGAGCGGTCAGCGAGTTTGATGGCGTCAACGCGGCCGATATTGCCGTCGCTGTTCGGCACCTTGGTGCGGGCGAACACCGCACGGCCGCCGCCCGTGTAGGCTTGGCCGGGGTCGAGCGGCGTCGGCGTTGTGTTGGCGCAATACTCGTTGAGCGGCATGTAGAGGACGCCGGTGCGTGGATTGTAGGCCGTCGCCGGCCACCCGCGGCCACCCGGATCGGAGGGGCAATTCACCGTGGTCTGGCCGATGTGCGGAATCGCGGCGACATTGATGGTCTTCTCGCCGGTCTTGGGATCGATTGCGGCGACCACGTTCTGCGGCACCGTCTCCTTGTGCCACAGCCACTGGCCGTTGGTGCGGTCGAGCGCCTCGACGATACCAAGCTTTCCGGTGGTCACCACGGCCTTACGGGTCTCGCCATTGACCGGCAGATCGACCAGCATGCGCTCGTAGACGTAGTCGAGATCCCAGGTGTCGTCCTCGAGGTGCTGGTGGTACCATTGCATTTTCCCGGTGTCGGGATTGATCGCCAACGTTGAATCCGAATAGAGCGCCGTTGCCTTCAAGCCGGGCTTCTTCGGCATGGTGCCGCGCATTTCGGCGATCCACGGATAGGGCTGGCCGGTGCCGTAGAATACGAGATTCTGGTCGGGGTCGTAGCTGCCGGTAATCCAAGCCGAGGACCCGAAACGGCTGTCCAGCGGCAGGCCGTTCCAGGTATCGAAGTTCGGGTCGCCCGGATGCGCGATGGTTTGGACGCGCCACAGCTCGGCGCCGGTTTTGGCGTCGTGGCCAGTGATGAAACAGCCTCCCGGCTCGGCATTGCCGCAGCCCGTCATGCCCTGGATGATCTTGCCGTTGACGACGAACGGACCGCCCGTATAGCGCCAGCCCTTGGTCCAGTCGGCGGTGGCGTGCTCCCACACCAGCTTGCCGGTCTTGGCGTCAAGCGCAATCAGATTGGCATCGGATGTCGCGGCGATCAGCTTGTCCTCATAGATCGCCATATTACGCGAGGAGAGATTGATCGTGTTGGCGATCAGTTTCTCCGGCAAGTCGCGCTTGTATTCCCAGATCAGGTCGCCGGTCGCGGCATTGAGCGCCTGGATCTTGTTGCCGTAGTTGAAAATGTAGAGCACGCCATCGTGGACGATCGGCGTCGTCTCGGTGGCGCCCGGGGTCATCGACCAAGTCCAGGCGATCTGCAGATCCTTGACGTTCCCCTTGTTGATCTGGTCGAGCGGGCTGTAGCCGTAGCCGTCAAACGTGCGCCGCCACATCAGCCAGTCGGCGGGGGGCGGATTGCGCAGCATGGCGTCGGTGACCGGTGTGGGGTTTCGGGTTGGATCGGCGGGTTGCTGTGCGAACGCCGACGCGCTGGCGAGCAACAACGACACCACCGCGAAAATTGATGAGCTCCGATACCGATGTAGCAACATGCTGTCCCTCCCGTTGCGCCATATCTGGTCGCATTATAGCGCCTTGTCTCACAATAGCGATGCGACATCAGCTGGCCCGACTGCGCGACCTTTGCGTACTGCGCAATCGCTGATAGGCTCTTTGCTCCGATGGAGAGGTGACCATGAAGCCATTCGCCCTGGCCGCCGTGGCGGCCGCAATCGCCCTCGCATCCGCTAACGCCCATGCTCAAACGGCGCCCGGCAACGCCAAATGGGTGACGAGTTGGACCGGTTCGGCGCACGGGCCTTATCCGGTCGGCAATCCGTCGGCGCAGCCGGACCAGCGTTTTTCATTTCCGGTGCCGGCAAACGGTGCCCGCGACCAGACGTTCCGGCTGATCGTGCGGCCGGACGTTTGGGGACGGCAGGCGCGGCTGCGCTTTTCCAATGCATTCGGCACGAAGCCGCTTGCGCTTGATAGCGTCCATGTAGGCCTTGCGCTCGGGGGGCCGGGGCTCGTCAAGAGATCGAACCGCGCCGTCTCGTTTGCCGGCAAGCCGGACGTCACCATCGCGCCCGCTGATTCGGTGTGGAGCGATCCGGTCGATCTTGATTTCGTGCACGAGCCGCAGGCGGCTGAACTCGCCGGGCGCAAGCTCGCCGTGAGTTTTCACGTGGTCGGGGAGAGCGGCCCGATGACCTGGCACGCCAAGGCGCTCACCACCTCGTTCGTGACAGCGCCCGATGCCGGCGCCAAGGGCGCCTCAGAGGAGGAAGCGGCGTTTCCGTACTCGACCGCGTCGTGGTTCTTTCTCGATGCGGTGGACATGATGATGCCCGCCGACACCCGAGTGGTTGTCGCGTTCGGAGATTCCATCACTGACGGCACCGCCAGCACTATGAACGGCGACGACCGCTGGCCCGACGTGCTGTCGCGCCGCCTGCATCGGGCATTCGGTGACAGGATCGCTGTGGTCAATGCCGGAATCGGCGGCAACCAGGTCGCGGGGCCGGCCGAGTATTCGGCCGCCAAGCCGTTCCCGGGCGGGCCGTCCGCTAGCGCGCGGCTTGAACGCGACGTGCTGTCGTTGTCGGGCGTCTCCGCTATCATCTGGCTCGAAGGCATCAATGATTTTTCCAAGAACGGCAATGCGGCGGTCGACACCGTGACGGCCGGCATGCGCGATATCGCGGCGCGGCTGCGTGGGCGCATTCCGGGCATACGCGTTATCGGGGCGACCCTGACAAGCGCCCTCAACGCCGCCAACGCGGCCCATGGCTCGCGGGAGCAGGATGAAAAACGCCGCGCCCTCAACGCCTTCATCAAGTCTTCGGGGGTGTTCGATGCAATTGCGGACTTCGACGCGGTAACGCTCGACCCCTCGACTGGTGAGATGAAGCCCGAATTCATCCCCGAAAGCACCACCGGCGGCCGCGGCGACAAGCTTCACCCGAACCGCGCCGGCTATCTCGCGATGGGCGAGGCGATTGACCTCGGGATATTCGGCGTCGGGCAGTGACTGGACCGCGCGACGTTCGAAGTGGGCTCTGGTCGGCTGCAATCGCCAGGGGCGGAGGCGCGCACAGTCGGCGTCCTCCAATATTGCCCACTGTAGGGGCGACCCTTGTGGTCGCCCGGTCTTGCGCACCGCGTGCACCCGACCGGATCGATAAAACGCCTCAGGTCGGGATTTTTCCGGGTTCTGATCGTCTGCCGGAACAGGGCGACCACAGGGGTCGCCCCTACATCATCCTTACGTGACACCAATCCATTTATCGCTTTTCGCGACGCTGCAATCCCATATTGTGCAAACCTATTTACCCTGAACAGATTTTGAGGTATTGAACTTACATGTGTCACTTTGCAACGCTCGTATCGCGCCGAGACACGACTCGCCTCGGCGGGCCGGTGGAGGACGTTGCGCGCTGACCTACGTGACACGCTCTATATACCGGCCCCGCCGACCTCGGACGGGGCTTTTTATTTGGCCCGGTCCGCAGGTCCACCTCAGCAATGGAGGACAACCGTGCCAAATTCCCTTCTCGATACCAAAGCCGCGCCGCTACCGCGCGATTCGCCACCTCTGCCTGCAGGGTTGACGATCCGTGCCCGCGAGCCGAGCGATTTTGAGGAAATCGCCACCCTTATGAATCTCCCCAAGGTGCGGTGGGGCACTTTGCGGCTCCCGTTCACCAGCAAAGAGCAGTGGCGCAAAATGATGGAGAACCCGCCCGACGGGATGACTGGGCTCGTGGCAGTACTTGACGCGCGGATCGTCGGCAACGCGGGCATTATCCAGTTCAAGGGACGGCGGAGCCATGTCGGCGATATTGGTATGTCGGTCCATGACGAATTTTGCGGCCGCGGCATCGGCACAGCATTGCTGGCTGCGCTTGTCGATCTTTCGGACAACTGGCTCAACCTGCGGCGCCTCGAATTGACCGTCTGCGTCGATAACGAACCGGCGATCCAGCTTTATCAAAAGTTTGGTTTCGAGGTGGAAGGAACCCGTCGCGGGGACGTATTCCGCGATGGCCAATACGTCGATTCCTACGCCATGGCGCGGCTGCGGCCCGGATGGAGCATGCGGCAATGAAACTCGAACTGGTCAAACCTGCACTCGCATTCCTGCCCGAATACAAGGCTGCGCTGGAGCACGACTGGTCTCCCGACAACGTGCGGGGCCCCGCAGCCGCACGAGAGGAATTGGATAAGATCGCGACCGACCCTGCGGCGTTCGTGGTGCTGCTCGACGATCCTGAAGCCAAAGGCGGGCCCATCAAGCTCCCCGACGGCTCGACCGTTCCGCGCTTGCCGGGATTTCGCCGGTGGATGTGGGATGGCGGGTTTTGCGGCAGTATCGGGCTCCGCTGGCAGCCCGGAACGTCGGCGGTGCCACCTCACGTGCTCGGCCATATCGGCTACGCCGTGGTGCCGTGGAAGCGCGGTCGGGGTTACGCCAAGCAGGCGCTGGCGCTCATGCTGATCGAGGCTCGAAAAAGGGGCCTGACGTTCGTCCAGGTGACCGCTCAGTCGGACAACGCTGCCTCGCATGCCGTGATCCGGGCGAATGGCGGCCGATTGGTGGAGTGTTTTCGTGAGCCAGCCGCGTACGGCGGAAAGGAATCGCTGCGGTTCCGCATCGATTTGAAGATCGAAGCGGACTCGAGCGTCACGCGCGCTCCGCAGGAAGCTGCGGGCGTCACCGGAAGATAGGCCGGTGAGCCAACCGGATGGAGCATGTTCATGATTCCGAAGATCACTCTGACGGACGCGCCTACGCCCGAGATGTGGAAGGCGATTGTCGAACCGCTGGTTGAATTCAACAACAGCCGCCTCGGCAAGCCCGAAGCATTTGTGCCCCTGGTCATTCTGCTTTCCGATCCGGAAACAGATGAGATCGTCGGCGGGCTCTATGGCTCAACGCTATTTTCGTATTTGCGCGTCGATCTCTTGTTCGTTCCGGAATCGATGCGCCGCGACGGCGTCGGCCGCCGTCTGATGACGCAGGCTGAGGCGGAGGCGATTCGGCGCGGATGCCACGCCGCTGTGCTCGATACCTTCAGCTTTCAGGCGCGCGGATTCTATGAGCGACTTGGTTATTCGGTATTCGGAATCCTGAACGATTGCCCACCCGGCCATAGCCGCTTCTATCTGACCAAGAGGCTCACTGAACTGAAGCATGCGAGCTGACGCGTAACCGGCTATGCGGCCCTGGTAACTCATGCCGAACCATCCCGCTCTCGACACGCGCGATCCTGCGACACCGTCTGGTATGATGGCGTCGCCGAGGTGGCGCGCCGGTTTCGGATCGATATCGTGGTGCTGTTTGCAGGTGCCGCGCAGACCCGTGGACCATTCCATCTCACCATGGACACCAATGACACCATCGAGACGGCGCACGCCTTTCCGGATGCCGTCATTGTCCCGGTCCACCACGATAGCTGGGCGCATTTCACCCAGGACCGCAATGATCTTGAGCGGGCGTGTGGGGCGCTGTCGATCGGCTCACGACTGCGACTGCTCAAGCCCGGCGTTCCAACCACGATCGAGACATAGTGACTACTTCAACGCAGTTTCACTCCCGAACACCTCTTTCAAGAACCGCGGCACCGCAATCTTGTATTCGCGATCGGCGCGCTCCTCCGACGCGTTCTGCGGGTTGGTGAAGGCGTGCTGGGTCCCGCTGAAGAGCTGCAACTCGAAATCGACCTTGGCGGCCCGCAATTGATCGACCAGGGCGCTCACCTCGCTCAGTGGCGCGACCGGATCTTCGGCGCCATGGAGGATAAGCACGCGGCCCTTGAGGTTCTTGGCCGCCTCCGGCGTGAAGTTGCGGAACGACCCGTGCACCGAGATCAAGCCGACGATCGGAATGCCAGTCTCCGCGAGTTCGACCGCCACCGTGCCGCCGAAGCAGTAGCCGATCACCGCGAGCTTGCCTGCATCGACTAGCGGACTGGCCTTGAGCACGTCGAAGCCTGCCGTGGCGCGCTTGCGCATCAGCGGACGGTCCTGGTTGTAGATCGTGGTCAGTGCCGTCATCTCCGGAACTTCCTTCGGCAGGACGCCCTTGCCAAAGATATCTTCCGCGAACACCACGTAGCCCATCTTGGCGATCATGTCGGAATCCCGAAGCGTTGCTTCCGACATGCCGGCACGGCTGTGCGCTAGCAGCACGCCGGGGCGCCTGCCCGAGACGGCGTCGTCATAGACGAGATAGCCAGAGAGCGGCTTGTCACCGTCCTTGTAGTCGATCCACTGCTTCTTAAGCTCGGCCTGGGCGGCGCCCGCTTGAATTGCGATCGCAAGCGCGGCGCCGCAAATGGCTGTTAACAGACGCGAAGTTTCCATCAGTTCCTCCCTTGCGTTTGCATCAGCTTTGCGCAGCAGGACGGCAAAGTCCAGATGGACTTGGACGATGCAGATCACCCCACGTACTGCTTCGTGGATGAGCATTTTGGCGGCCGATGCCCGCTGCATCTGAAATGTGTTAGCTTCAACAGGAGATGCACGGGCGATAATCGAAATACTTGCCGCCTGAGTGCGGCTGCTGGGAGGAAGCCATGGACAATCTCGTTGCACGAATATTCTGCGGCCTGTTGTTGCCGGCGCTCGTTGCCGCCACCACATCCGCGCAGGCGGAGCCGCCCAGGCTGCCGGTGCCGGCGGTCGACGAGTCGGCGGTTGCGCAACGTGGCTACTTTTATGTAGGTGGCAGGTATGTCGGCGAGCCCGGCAAGGAAATCATGCAGGGTCAGATCTATGTGGAGGTGCTGGCGCCCAAGGAGGTGCGACGGCCATATCCGCTGGTGCTGATCCACGGCGCCGCTCAGACCGCGACCAACTGGATGGGCACGCCCGACGGGCGCAAGGGCTGGGCCGAATATTTCGTCGAGCAGGGCTACATCGTCTACATGATCGACCAACCGATGCGCGGACGCTCGGCATTGCATCCGGGCGACGGGCCGACCCGCATGTTCACAGCAAAGAACGAGGAATTCCAGTTCACCGCCATCGAGACCGAGGGGACCTGGCCGCAAGCGAAGCTGCATACGCAATGGCCGGGTGACGGTCCCAACAAAGGCAAGAAGGGCGATCCGTATTTCGATGCGTTCTACGCCACCCAGGTCGAAACGGTGACCAACGTTGAAGAGACGCAGCGGCGTAACCAGGATGCCGGCGCGGCGCTGCTCGACCGCATCGGCCCCGCGATCGTGCTCACCCATTCGCAATCGGGCACATATGGCTGGCTGATCGCCGATGCGCGACCGCGCCTCGTCAAGGCGGTCGTCGCAATCGAGCCGTCTGGACCTCCGTTCGAAGGCGCCGTCATTGCCAGCGGCAAGGCACGAATGTGGGGGCCAACTGACGTCCCGATCACTTATGACCCCCCGGTAAAGGATCCGAGCGAGCTTGAGGCCGAGCGCGAAGCGAAAGCCGATGGCCCGGATTTGTTCGTGTGCTGGATGCAGAAGACGCCGGCACGACAACTCGTCAATCTCAAGAACATTCCCGTCATGGTGATGGCAGGGGAAGCCTCTTATCACCAGGTCTATGATCACTGTACGGTGAAATACCTAACTCAAGCCGGCGTCAGAACTGAATACATCCGCCTGCAGGACAAGGGCATTCGCGGCAACGGTCACATGGTCATGATCGAGAAGAACAATCTCGATATCGCCCGCGTCGTTGACGAATGGATAGTGAAGAACGTCAAGTAACGCGCGATAACGCGAACCACGAGTTGCGTCGGCGCTCACTGGGGCGGTTCGCGGTCATATTGAACCGCTGCCATGTCTCCCGCGTCGCGGTCGGGCTTGTCCCGGCCACGACGACTGTGCTTGCTCGGTACCCCCAACGCTTGGGGTCGCTGGGACAAGCCGGGCGATGACAGCGGACGTGCTTCGAACGATCGAAATTGGGCTGGGCCAGCCGTTGCGAGGCGCCTCGCGCCATCGTTTACGAGCGATACACTGCCACCCAAGCCTATCCGCTGCGTCCTCCAGTGCGGATTATCGTCACGAACGGCCCGGGTGGCCAGAGCGATACCATCCCTCCCGTCCCAAGGCCTGACCTGGGAGTCGCTGCCTGCAGCGGGCGGTGTGTGGCTCTCATTTCCGGAACCTATCACGATCAAAGGCGTTGGCCCCGATGTCCGGTCGCCCGAATGGGGTTCGAGGCGAAAGGTGGCTGCTTCACCGGAAGTCATTCCTGCTTCACCGGAAGTCATTCCTGTTGGGTTTGTTCGGTGCGGCGGGTCTGATTAAGAGCAAACCTCATTGAAAGGAGTCCACCATGAAATTGACGTCTGCGTTAGTGGAGCGAACGCTCACTCAGTTCGACGCCCAGGCCATTCCCGACGATGATCCGGCAATTCCTCAGCTCAATCGATTGTTCGGCGATCACACGTTCTTCCTCGACAGCAACGGTCTCAACATTATCGAGCCCGCAGGGCCCCCGCAAACGGCGACGGAGGGCCAGGTCGTTAAGATTGCCAGCTGGGATGAAGGGAGTCCACACAGTCTGGCGCCTCACGAGCCCGAGCCGACCGATGTCATCATCCGATTAGCCGTTCACCACTGACCGGGATTCAGATCTTGGCGCAAAGGAGACACATATGCGAGCATGCGCGAAATCCTTCATCGCGGCGATGCTGATTGCTGCGGGACATTTCGGCGTGCCGGGCGCGGGGTGGGCTCAAGCGCCGAGCGCCGTCCCGAACATATCGGAACAAAAGCTCGATGCGGCCGCCGCCGCGGCGGAACGCGTGATGCACCTCAAGCAGAATTTTACCGAACAGATGGCCAACGCAGATCCAGCCGACCGCGCGCGGATTGTTGATGACACCAAGCAGGCGATTGCGAGCGCAGTTACCGACCAGGGCCTCTCGATCGAGGAGTACACCTCGATTCTCGAAGTGGCTCAGAACGACGATGCAGTTCGCAAAAGAATTCTGCGACGGTTGCAGCTTCCGAACTAGACGCAGCTTCCGAACTAAGGGTGACGGCGACCCACAGCACACGATCCGCCGCTAAGACCTGTTGTCATCTTTCGATGCGAACGGAATGTGCATCACGCCGCCGTCGCAATTGCGATCCACCCCGCCAATTGCGTATATTGCGGCACGTTTTCACCAGCCCTGGAGCCACTCCAATGCTCTATTCCGGTTTTACCTCTCCGGCTTTGATGATGTCGGCGCTCGTCGCCATTGCACTTGCGGTGTCGCCGGCTCAAGCTCAGGCCCCCCGTCCCGGTCAATCTGGTCCCGGGCAGGCTGCGCCCTCCGGCCAGCGCGGGCAGCAGGCGCAGCCGCCCGCGCAGCGCGGACAAGCCCAGCAGCAGCAACAGGCGCCGCCGCAACCCGCCCCGCCGAAGCCCTACAAGGCGATCGCGGTGACGCCACCGCAGCCTTACGATGACCCAAGCTTCGTGTCGTTCCGCAAACAGCTCACTGACATCGCTAATCGGAAGGATCGCGCCGCTCTCGCTAAGATCGTCGCCAGCAACTTCTTCTGGATGGGCGAAAGAGGCGACAAGGCCAACAAGAAGAAATCCGGCATCGACAATTTGGCAGCCGCGATCGGCCTCGATGCCAAGGATGGGTCTGGCTGGCAAACTCTGATCGCCGCAGCGGACGAAGCAACGGCCGAGCCGGTGCCGGAGCGTAAAGGAATCCTGTGCAGCCCGGCGAACCCGACCTTCGACGAGGCGGCCGCCGACCAGGTCGCCAAGGACACCGGTACCGACCCCGGCGAATGGGCCTATACGAGCAAGCCGGACGTGGAGGTGCACGACGCCCCGAAGGCCGATGCACCTGTCATCGAGAAACTCGGTCAACAACTTGTTCGCACCCTGCCGGAACAGCCGACGCCTGGGGCGCAGCAGCAGGACATGCCGTTCGTGCGGGTCGTGGCGTCATCCGGAAAGGTTGGCTACGTTGCTGAGGAGTTTCTGTCGTCCCTGGACAGCGATCAGATCTGCTACGTCAAGGACGGAGCCGGCTGGAAGATTGCCGGTTATGCGGGAAACGACTAAGCGTGGTCGTAAAGTTGACTTTGTGAGCGACGACGAATAGCCGCCATAAACACTTGTGGGCGCGATCCAGGTCCAATCTGGACCCAAATCGCGCCCGGATGGATTTAAGGTTTCGTTCAGGCTACGGAAGCACTTCCACGAAACCAACACGGCTGGCGGTATTGCCGCTGAAATAGACCCGATTCGGATTGGTCGGATCAATGTCGACGCGGCGTGGGTCGGATTGTGCCTCCGGCAGCGGGAATTCGACCCATTCCTCGGTCTTGGGATTGAAACGAGCCAGTTTGTCTACCTTGTGCTCGCTTACCCACACAAGATCATTCTGCCTATCCACCACCACCGAGTAGGCGCCGGCATTGGCGGTCGGTGGCGAGAAGATTTTCATTTCCCTGGTCTTATGATCGATCTTCATCAGTTTGCCGGCCTGCCAGAGCGCCACCCACAGGTCGCCATTGGCGTCGCTGTTCATGCGGCGCGGGAAGGCGTGGCCCTCATTGTAGGGGATCTTGTACTCGTCGATCTTGCCGGTCGCGGGATCAATCCGTCCCATCTTGTCGATATTGTCCTCGGCCCACCACACTGCTCCGTCGCCTGCAACGGCAAGACCATAGGCCCCGGGCTCCTGTTTGCCGCCGGCGCTTGGAGATTCATAGAATTTGAACTCCACTTTTTCGGGGTTCAGCGCGCGCACTTCCTTGCCGAGGCCAGTCGCATAGATGGTGCCATCGGGATGAACTGCCATGCTGTTGCCGCCAGCATTGCCATGGCCCTTGGGCCACTGGAAGCTGGCGAACTTGTTGTACTTGGTGTCGTAGCTCAGCCACCGTCCATTGGGACCGTCCGCCACCCACAAGATGCCGTTCTTATCGATCTGCGGATTGCCGAGCCGTTGGCGGTTGGCCGCGGCCGGTCCGGGCGGCGGCGTCACCTCGACGAATTCATAAGTTCTGGGGTCGAAGCGGCCGAGCTTGCCTGCGCGTTCTGCCACCCAGGCATTGCCCTGCGGATCAGACGCGACATCGTGCGGCTCGGCGTAATGATTGACGAGATCGTACGTAACGGCGCGGTACTTGGTAGCTTTGCCGGTGAGCAGTTCCCGCGGCAGGCGGCTGTTGGCGTCGTACGGTTGCGCGGGCTTGAAGTTGGCAGTCAAGTAGTTCGCGATCGTCGCCGCTTCCTGGTTGGAGATATCCGGAACGTTCTGGATCGCCATCTGGCCGCGCATGCGTTCGATAATGTGCTCCCATTCCGGGAGGGTCGTGCGCTTGACGACGATGCGCTGGGTGTTATGGCAGGTCGTACAGCGCTCGTTGACGAGCGATTGCCCGTCGCCGGGCGGCAGATCAAGCGACACGTTCTTGATCTGCTCCTCGGGAATGCGGTGCGGCCATGCGGGCGGCAGCGTCGCGCCCTGTTTGTTGGCCAGCGCCAGATCAATTTTCGCGCTCTTGCCGCCCTCGACGCTCACCGGCGCCGATTTGTTGCTTTCAAAGCCGCCGCCGATTCCCTGGACCGTGTACGGACCGGGCGGCAGGTCGTTCGCTTCAAAGCGGCCCTGGTCCTGGCTCACCACCATGAAGGTCAGGCTGCGGTCTGCATTGACAAGCTTCACCATGGCGCCGGCGACCGGCTGTCCAGCAGCATCGTTGACAATGCCCTGCACGACGCCGCGGTTATCGGCTGCCTGGGCAGCCGCCGCCATGACCCCGAAAGCTGCGCCGGCAGCCAGACATCGTGTGAACATCTTCAATGTCATGTAGTTTCCTCCTAGAGCGTATCGCAGATGGATCTGGCCGTGACGGCGCACAGCCATCGTGGTGCATTCATCTTGGGCTCATCACTGGCCAACTGTTCTTCGCAGTCGTTGTTCTGGACCAGTCAATCAAACTGTAACGCATTTTCTCCGGCGGTTCGAGACCGACATTCGCGGTCAAACCTGAGGTGCAGTGCGCTCCTGCTGGATAAGAAGACGCTACTGACCGCCGATCGGCCTTCCGTCCTTGAACTTGGTCTTAATCAACGCCCATGCGCCGCCAGGCGCGCCGCTGCGCAACGGATCGATCGTCAGCACCAACTCATCGCCGGGCTTGAGGGTTTTGGCGGACATCCCATCCCGCGCGAGGATGCTCGGAGACGGCCCTTCCAGGTTCCACACCGTGCTGGCTCCGTCTTTCCCCTTCACGTCGACCAGGATGAAGCTGTGCGGGCTTGTATATCTGAACTCCACCACGGTTCCGGCGATTTCTATCGGATGTTCCTGGTCGAACATCGCGAATGAGTGATGCGCCATCGCGGCCCCGCTTGCTGCGATCAGCGCGGCTGCAATAAATATCCCCGTCAATTCCGATCTCATGCTCTCACCCTCTGTGGTTCTCTTGATTGTTGAACCGGAGGAAGCCGACATCGCGTCGGGGCCAGCACCAAACGATTTTCCGGACATCCGGCCAACTGGCGAGAATCTACACCACCCCACCAGTGTGCGAGAAGGGGCAGGTGACGGGAGGATGTGAAAGCAGGCGTTGGTGCCGGTGTGTCCGCGCCGTTAAGGCGCCGCTAGACGCTGCAACCGGCGTTGCGCCTCAACCGCCAGTTTCTTCGTCAGTTCTCCGGCCGCGATCTCACCGCCAAGTGCCGCAGCTTGCCCGGACCACATCGGTGAGAAGTCTCCGGACCCCTCCGATTCGGCTTTCGTGCGCAAAGGCGCCAGTGCGCCGGCTGCGAGTGGAAATTCCGGCGCGACATCACTGATTGGCCCAATCTCGCGCATGATACGGTTGATGAAGCCTCGCGCTGGCCGCCCTGTCATAAGATTGGTAACTGCGGTAGCGTCGTCGCGCGCCGACCGCATCGCGGAGCGGTGAGGCGCCGAGATCTTCGCCTCGGGACAATGCAAATAGGCAGTGCCGATCTGCACGCCGGAAGCGCCCAGCGCGAATGCCGCCGCAATGCCCCGCGCATCACCGATGCCGCCTGCCGCAATCACCGGCACCGTTATGTTGTCCGCGACTTGGGGAACCAACGCAAACGTGCCGACCTGGAGGGAGATGTCGTCAGCCAGAAACATCCCACGATGACCGCCGGCCTCAAAGCCCTGCGCGATCACGGCATCGACGCCGTGTCGTTCGAGCCAAACGGCTTCCGCGACGGTGGTCGCCGAACTGATGACGCGACAACCAACGGATTTGACGCGTCGCAGCAAGTCGGCAGCAGGAAGACCGAAGTGAAAACTGACGACCTCCGGCTTGAGGTCCTCGATCAGGTCGCAGAATGTCGGGTCGAAGGGCGCCCGATTGCTGGTCGGCACTGGCGCCGACGGATCGATTCCAAGCTCCTCGTAATAGGGCTTCAACCTGTCACGCCACCGGGTCTCGCGTGCGTTGTTGAGGGCGGGCGCCGCGTGACAGAAAAAATTCACATTAACGGGCTTGTCGGTTCGGGCGCGGATCTGAGCAAACTGATCGCGTAAATGTGCCGGCGTCAGCATGGCACACGGCAACGAACCGAGTCCCCCCGCTTCCGAGACCTCCGCTGCCAACTCGGCATCCATGGCACCCGCCATGGGCGCCAGGATGATGGGATGCTCGATTCCAAAGAGGGAAGTCAGACGATTATCCGGCCACATGAAACGGCGCAACCTCCGCTGTCCAGTTGGTGAAGAGCGCGCCGTCGGCACACCCAAATGGAGTTCGAGCACAGACCGGCGTAGTCGCACCTGCGCAGGTCGCCGGCCGAGCACTCCAATAATGCACAGCAGCGCACCGGGTTCGAACAGGTAGACCTTGACGCAGTCAAAATTGTTTACACCCGGCGCTGAGCGCCGTCACGATTCAGTTGGCACGAGCCGTCGCTACCGGCGCAGTTGCCTAAACCGTCCGTTTCATTTCCGCGTCTTGAAATATGTCAAATCCGGCGGCGCTTGATCCTTCTTGGCAGGCATAAGCTTATCATCGCCGCTGATGACGTAGTGCTCGTTTCCAATGAAGACGTGGCGATTGTCTTCGGAGCAATTGTTTTGGAACCAGATCGGATTGTGATCGCGCTTATAGCTCTTTATGACCGTCCACGGACGCGTCAGAGCATGGTCCATAACGGTGATTTCGTCATGCAGCGTGTCGGCATCGGCCTTGTCGATGTAGAGGCGCTCGGTGATGACAGACTCGCTGTCTTCATGGAGCGGAATGCCGGTCGCCTCATACGAGCGCGGCCCTTTGAAGCCGCGGGTTTCGATCTCGAGAACGTCGTAGCGGCCGTCACCGTCCTGATCCACCCACTTGCCGATGGAATAGCCATAAAAGGTCGGTTCGATCTCGTTGGGCCAGGGACGCCCGTCCGTGTAGATGCGGCGCGGCAGGGCATAATCGAAGAGGATGTGAGTGGTATTCGGCGTAATAAGGATTTCCATCGGGAAAATGACCGACATGATGCGCGGCAAACCGAACGGCATGCACCGCGATGGCGGGTCATTGCCCTGTCCGCCGGCCGCCTGGTCCGCCATACTGGCCTCAAAAACCTTCTGGTATTCCGGGGTGAGCGGCGCCTGCTGGCCGCGGCCAAGAGGCTTCGTCTGATCCCACTGAATGCCAATGCCCGGCGGCCGGCGCCATTGGCCGGAAAAATCGGGATATTTCGATTCATCGAACGCCCGGGCCCCGGCAGCCGGCAGCAACAGCGCCGCCGCCAGCGTGAGCGCTCCGATCGCGTTTCGGTTGAGCATTTTTGGCCTCCCGTTCAATTGCAAATACTGCACACAGGATTTGACCTCAGTGTAGCGCAAATTTTACCGCTGCTCCATCAGTGTCGGGAGTTGCAGGAGTGTAGGGTGGTTGAGCGCGCGAAACCCATTAACGGCGTCTCGAACTACCGTAGCACGCGCCCCCGACGGGTTTCACTGGCTCAACTCGTGCTAGTACGCCCCAGCGCCGCTGCCCCACGGCCCCCGACAGGTTTGTATGGCTATTCGAAAATGCCTGAGATCCGGACGCGCCCTGTCCCTTTTTGACTGGTCAGATCAAGCCGTCTGCGCCGATGAAGTAGTCCCCCCTGCCGATGCGAACGCAATCAATAAAGCCGCTATGACCGCAAGCGCACCGGTTCCGCTTCGAGAACGCATGTTCGCCCTCCCCTATGCGGTGCCGAGAGCAGCGGTGATCCGCTCTAACACACGAAAAACCGGTTCACGTCCGAGCACCCACTCACGCTCGCAGCGTCAGCGCCCCTCCGGACGTCAAACCGGTATTCGGTCGACCGAGCACCACTCAGTGGGTGGCAACGATCGGATCACCGTTCTTGAACTTGATCTTGTTGACGTTCCAGGCTCCGCCAGGAGCGCCGCTGCGCAATGGATCGACCTTGAGCTGCAGTTCGTCACCGGGCTTCAACGTCTTGCTGGTCCATCCATCGCGGATGAGGCCGCTCGGCGCGCCGCCCTCAAGGCTCCAAACTTGGCTGGTGCCGTCCGGCTCTTTGACTTCCAAAATGATGAAGGCGTGCGGGGCGGTGTACTTCCACTCCTTCACAACGCCGACGAGATCGATGGGATGCTCCTGATCGAACATAGCGAACGAATGGTGCGCCAATGCAACGCCACCTATCGTAACAAGTGCCGCGCCTATCAAGAGTGCTTTCATGTGGGATTTCATCTATTTCCCCCGTTGATCTTTATTTGACGTTGGCCTCCTTGGCTTGGCCATGGCCAGGCAAACATCTATTCTTTCGTAACGCCGCAAAAAAGAACCGGCGTTTCATCAGGTATGCAATGCCCGCCGCGGACAAAGCGTATTGGCATTTTACAAGGGACTTCGGCACGTCCCATGTTTTGGCAACTCACAGGTCTTTAATGTATATCACCGATGCGTGATTGAGAAGAGGCTGCGCCATCGAAATGGCGCGGACGCCCATGCGTGCTGGTCAGGCTATAGGTCCGGCAGGCGCGACCAGACAATTCTCGCTCAACGCGAGGTGGTTAAAGCCGGCCGGATAATGCTCTAATCTTACCACATGCCGGACCCAGTACCCCTTCCTATGTCACCGACGCGTTATACCGCCCGCGCGCTACTGTTGGGCGAGCGAATCGATACGGCGGGGCTCGAACGCAGCGACGTGATCTCAACGTCTCCGCTCGCCTTTCGGGTTGGCTCAGCCGGCTTTGCGGTCCTGTTCCGGTACGGCAGCGTCGTTCTGGTCGGCTTGTCGCCGATCGAAGAAGACGAGGTGCTGCGCGGTATCCGGCCACGCGTGACCGCCCCTTCCGCAAAAATCGAGGACGAGGTCGCAACCATCGAGATTGCGCCGGAACGTGACGACCAGGTCGTGACCGGCGGTCCGATCTCGGTCAAGGACCTGACGGCACCGCGGCTACTGGTGATCGCGGACGTGCTGGCGAAGAACGTTGGCCTCGTGCGCGATGAACGCGAAGTCAACAAGGTCCTTGAACTCATTGAGCCGTTTGCGAGTCGCCTCGCTACCACCGGCCGCGCCCCCTTCAACCGCCGCGACATGCTGCGCCTGATCGGCCAAGCACTTCTGGTTCATCACCGCATGTCCGGCCGCATCGCGATCGAAGAGAAGCCGGACGTCCTATGGGACCGCGGCGACCTCGAACGGCTTTACGCTCGACTTGAAGACGAATATGAGCTCAAGGAAAGGGCAACTGCACTGCGCCACAAGCTCGAAGTGATCGAAGAAACCACGCGCGCCCTGACTGACATCATCGACACCGAGCGCAGCGCGCGGCTCGAATTCATCATCGCAGTTTTGATCGTGGTCGAAATATTGATTGCCTTTTCCGACCTGTTCTTGCGCGTTCCGAAATAGCTACGCCTCCTCCGCTTGCGGGTAAGGCAAGGGAGGGGCAATTGCACGGCGGGGATTGCGGCAACTATCCTCTCTGCCTCATCGCCCAGGCGGAGGAGGAGAAGTTTGCTATGCCGAATCGCAAGGATCGAAGCGATTATTCGCGGGAAAGCCTCAGCTGCCGATGTCCCGCATGAGCGCGTCGCACGCAACCGTCGGATCGACGCGAGACCAGTCTGCAAGCTGATGGCGGAACCACGTGAACTGCCTCTTGGCGTAGTGGCGGGTGTCTTGCTTCGCGGCTGCTGCGGCAGCGGCGAGGGATATGTCGCCCGCGAGATGGCGGATCAGCCACGGCACCCCATGGGCCTTCATGGCTGGCAATAGCGGATCGAGATGCCGCGCCGCCAGCGCCCGCACCTCGTCGAGCGCGCCAGCCGACAGCATGGCGTCGAAACGCGCGTCGATCCGCCGGTACAGTGCCTCGCGGTCGGGCGCAAGAAATACCTTTGCGATCCGCGCCACGTCGAGCACCGGCGGCATGCCATCGTGGCGCCAATCCGCGATCGAGCGCCCGGTCGCCTCGACGACTTCGAGCGCACGCGCAATTCGCGTCCGGTCCGCTGGACGCAGCAGTGCCGCCGCAATGGGATCGCGGCGGAAGAGTTCGGCATGGAGCGCCACCGGGCCCAACGCTTCGAGCCTTGAACGTACCGCGGCCCGGATGTCCGCCGGCACTGGTGGGATCGCCGCTAGGCCGGTGGTGAGCGCCTTGAAATACAGCCCGCTGCCGCCGGTGAAGATCGGGATCAACCCTTGGGCGCGCGCCGCGCCAAGCGCCGCGGCAGCATCGCCAAGGAAGCGGCCAACCGAATAATTCTCCGCCGCGTCCACATGTCCGTAAAGCAGATGTGGCGCGCGTCTCGTCTCGGCATCGCCAGGCCGCGCCGTAATGATCTTGAGGTCGCGGTAAACCTGCATGGAGTCCGTGTTGACCACCATGCCGCCAATACGCTCGGCGACCGCAAGGGCAAGTGGCGACTTGCCGCTGGCGGTCGGCCCTGCAATAAGCACCGCAACCTTGTCCTGCACGTTGGCTGGCACTTCTTCTTGCACCCGGCCCCGTATTGGGTCCCGCGCACCGCTTACCCGATGACTCACGTCGCCACTTTGATCGTACACCCGGTGCGGCGCATGCCGGATGACATTGGGGCGCGGGCGGCGCGCAACCTGCCGGCTGCCGGCGCACCCGCATGGCTCGATCCCGGTGTGGCGCTCGACATCCCGTTCACGCCGCACGACGCGGACGACACGGGCGTCATCGCTAAACGCGTGCGCGCGGCCCTCGGCGGCGCGCAGGTCGATATGGTGGTGCAACAAGCCGATGGACGGCGCAAGCGCCTGTTGCTCGCCGATATGGATTCCACCATGATCGGCCAGGAATGCGTCGACGAGCTGGCGGACTTCGTGGGGCAAAAGGCGCGCGTCGCCGCTATTACCGAGCGCGCCATGCGCGGCGAGATCGAATTCGCCCCCGCGCTGCGCGAGCGCGTCGCATTGCTGGCTGGACTGCCTGCCAAGGTCGTCGACGAGGTGATCGCGAAGCGCATCACCCTCACGCCGGGGGGCCGCACATTGGTCCGCACCATGCGTCGCCACGGCGCCCATACGTGCCTGGTGTCCGGAGGCTTCACGGTATTCACCGGGCCAATCGCGGCGCTGATCGGATTCGACGAGAACCGCGGCAACCGACTCGCTGTCGCAAACGACGGACGTTTTCTAGGCACGGTTGCCGAACCGGTGATCGGTCGCGAGGCCAAACTTCGGACGCTCAAGGAACTGCGCGAGAGGCTCGGCGTAGCCCGAAGCGAGACTCTGGTGGTGGGAGACGGCGCCAACGATCTCGCAATGATCGCCGACGCCGGCCTGGGCGTCGCCTTCCGGGCCAAACCGCTGGTGGCAGAAGCTGCAGCCGCCCGCATCGACTACGGTGATCTCACCGCCTTGCTTTATGCGCAGGGCTATCGGCGCGAGGAATTTGTGGGGGAGTAATCCCTCCTCGAAGACGAGGAGGTGGCCAAGCGAAGCGAGGCCGGGTAGGGCCCCTCGACCTCGCCGCGCAAGAGCGCGCCACCCTCCCCAACGACCGCTATCGTATGCACACATCTTTTTGTTGCCGAGAGTTCGCGGGTCTGAATCCAATAGCTTGGCTGGATTATTGATTCGCGGGGTGAACGGTGGCAATCGAATTTGGGCTGGGGCGGTTTGGCGACCGCCGCCTGGAAAAAGGGGGGCCGCGTTTCATCAGGCCCTGGTTGAACGGCCTTGTGCGCGTATCCGGCGACTTGCTGGGCGACGGGCGCAAGAGGTGCGATTTACGCGGTTGCTGCGCAATCACTCTGTGACTGCGGAGGAGATGGTGTGCCACGCTGTCACGGGCACGGCGGCGCGGGCTGCGGGCCGCGACATCGTGGTGGTCCAGGACACGAGTGAACTGGCGCTGGGGGGTCGGCGGGCACGGGCGAGCGGTTATGGGCCGGTCGGTAAAGGCGGCGCGCTGGGCGGACTGCTGTTGCATGTGGGTTTGGCGCTTGAGGCTGGAACCGGTGCGCTGCTCGGCCTGGTCGACGCCAATATCTGGAATCGGGAGGCGGGAGCGGTTAAGCCCCGGCGCCTGCGTGCGACAGCCGACAAGGAGTCACGACGCTGGCTCGACACCACGGCGCGCGTGAGTGAAGCGTTGGCGAACAGCATCACCGCCGTATCGGATCGGGAAAGCGACATCTACGAGCACTTCGCACGCCGTCCACCCAACGTGCACCTGATTGTGCGCGCCTGTCAGAACCGGACGATCGAAACGGCTCCCGCAGGTGCGAGCGGTCTGCTGTTTCCATTTATCGACGGTTTGCCGGAAGCGGGCCGGTTTAGCGTGAAAATCCCGGCGGCGCCGGGACGCAAGAAGCGGACGGCGGAACTGGCGGTCCGCTTCTCGCCTGTCACCTTGTGCAAGCCGAAGAATGGAGCGGCGCGCGTTCTGCCCGACACAATTTGCTTGATGCTGGTCGATGTTCGCGAAGTCTCGACGCCCGAAGACGGTGAACCGATTCATTGGCGGCTTCTCACCACGCATACGGTCACGACGCCGGGCGAGGCGCGCAGGATTGTGGACCTCTATCGGATGCGCTGGACCATCGAAGAGTTCTTCCGCCTGCTCAAGACCGCGGGCTTCGATATCGAAAATGCAGACATCGGCGATCCGCAAGTCATGATTAAGCTTGTTGCCGCAGTCACCGTCGCAGCGGTCACGGTCATGCAGCTGGTTAAGGCTCGCGATGGCACCACCGACCGGCGACTGGCAGACGCCTTCGAGCCGGCCGATCAGCCCATTCTCGAAGCCGTTTCGGCTCGACTCGAAGGCGTCACCGCGCGCCAGAAGAACCCTCATCCGAAGGGATCGCTTGCTTTTGCGGCCTGGGTGATCGCTAGGCTCGGAGGATGGACCGGATACTATGGTAAGCCGGGTCCCAAGGTGATGCGCCGGGGATTGGAGGACTTCCAGCGCATCAAATATGGCACTACCCTGAGGCTCTAAGATGTGTGAATCCGATAGCCAACGACCGGGAGGGATACTTACTGCAGGCTCAGCGCCACGAAGCGAAGTTCTCCGTCCGCATTGGCAACCAGGAGCAATGCCGACTTGCGGCCTTCCTTCTTGAGCTGGTCGACTCGCTTTTGCAGTGCATCCGTATCGGCGACCGCCTCCTGCGATACCTCGACGACCACGTCGCCTGCGTTGAGCCGCTTGTCGGCGGCGGGCGATTGGGCTTCCACGCCCGTGATCACCACACCCTTGATGCTGTCCTTGATCTTGTAACGCTTACGCAGATCGTCGCTCATGTTGGCAAGGTTGAGGCCGAGCGTTTTTTGCACGACCGTCTTTTCCGGGGGCGCTGCGTCCTTGTTGGGCGTCAGTGCCGCTTGTTTTTCGCCGTCTTCGAGACGGCCGAGTTTCACCGTTCGGGTCTCTTCCTTGCCTTTGCGAACGATGGAGACTTCGACATCCTTGCCGACCGGCGTATCGGCGACGATACGCGGCAGGTCCTTCATCTCCTTGATGTCCTTGCCGTCGAACCGGACGATGACATCGCCGGCTTCGATTCCCGCCGGCTTTGCCGGCCCCTTTTCATCGATGCCGGCAACCAGCGCGCCACGCGCCGGCTTAATATTGAGGCTGTCGGCGATGTCATCGGTCACCTGCTGGATGCGCACACCCAGCCAGCCGCGCCGGGTCTCCCCGAACTGCCGCAACTGGTCGATGACCGCGACTGCAGTCTTGGACGGCACCGCGAACCCAATGCCGATGGAGCCACCGGACGGCGAAATGATCGCCGTGTTGATACCGATGACCTCGCCCTCGAGATTGAACAAGGGCCCGCCCGAGTTGCCTCGATTGATGGCGGCGTCGGTCTGAATGTAGTTGTCATAAGGGCCGGAATTGATGTCGCGGTTGCGCGCCGACACGATGCCGGCCGTCACCGTGCCGCCGAGGCTGAACGGGTTGCCGATCGCCACCACCCATTCTCCAAGCCGCAGCCTGTCGGAGTCACCGAACTGGACTGCGGTAAGGGGCTTTTCGGCTTTCACCCGCAACAGGGCTAGGTCGACCTTGGTATCGCGGCCCATAACTTCGGCCTTCAACCGGGTGCCGTCATTGAGGATGACGGTTACCTCGTCGGCGTCGGCAATCACGTGGTTATTCGTTACCACGATGCCCGATGGATCGATGATGAAGCCGGAGCCCAGGGAGTTCACGCGGCGCGGCCCGTTCGGCCGGTTTTGATTGTCGCCTTGCTGACCGCGGCGATTTTTGAAGAACTCGTCGAAGAATTCCTCGAACGGCGATCCGGGAGGCAAGGACGGTGCCGGCGTCGCACTGTTGCGATTTTCGACGCTCTGAGATGTCGATATATTGACGACCGCGTTAATGACCTTTTCGGCCACATCGGCGATGTTATCCGGGCCGCGCGCTTGCGCTGGCGCCGCCACCAGCGGAATCGCCAATGCGACTGCGGCGGCCGCCGCGAGCGCTATGCGGAAAGACGAGCGGATAAGCGGATAACCGAGAACGGGGGGCGGGAAGCCGGCCATAGGCGTCTAGTCTCCTGGACACAACATGCGCTAAGAGTGCGCCTTGCGCGGGCATCGCGCAAGAGCGTAATGATCACTTACCCGATAGGGCAATGATCACGTACCGATAGGGGCGGATTCCGACCTAAAGCAGGCGCGGGGCGCCGCTACCCCCGCACCAGCCACAAAATTACCACGCCCAACGTCGCGCTGAGAAGCCCGACGAGACGAAGGCCCTGGTCGGGCGTTTGCGTCATCACCACCACTGCCCGTTTAGCAGCTTCCGGGAATGCTGCAAAAATGAGCCCCTCAATGACGAACACAAGGCCAAGCGCTGCCAAAAAATCGATCATTGGTCGTTTTGGCGAGACGGCACGGACTATGGAGCCGCAGGCTTGGGCGCCTCTTTGGGCGTTTCCTTGCCGGTCGGATTGCCGAAATACTTGAAGAAATCGGAATCCGGCCGCAACACGAGCCGTGTATCGTTAGCCCGCAGCCCCGCCTCGTAGGCTTGCATCGAACGGTAAAAGGCGAAGAAATCC
This sequence comes from Xanthobacteraceae bacterium, assembly GCA_035311445.1. Lineage (GTDB taxonomy): Bacteria > Pseudomonadota > Alphaproteobacteria > Rhizobiales > Xanthobacteraceae > JAJPKK01. The sequence goes on from DATGCX010000388.1 coordinate 23,001, forward strand.
GGGTCCTTCGAATAGGCCTCGGCAAAGATGCGGTTGCGCTCGGCATCGCCTTCGCCGCGTGTCTGTTCGGCGCGCGACTGCGCCTCGGCGACCAGCACGGTGACATCGCGGTCGGCCTTGGCCCGGATTTCCTGGCTCTTCTGGCTGCCCTCTGCGCGGATCGACGCGGCTTGACGCTGACGTTCGGTCTGCATGCGCTGATACACGGCCTGGCTGTTCTGTTCCGGCAGATCGGCGCGCCTGATACGCACGTCGACCACCTCGATACCGAATGCGCGCGCCTCGCGATCAAGCTGGTCGCGCACGCGTGCCATCAGCGCGGCGCGGTCATCGCGCACCACATGGATCAACGTGGCCTCCCCGAGCACCCGCCGCAGCGCCGCGTTCAGCAGGCTTGAAAGCCGCGAATTGGCACCCTCGACGTTGCTGACGGTCTGATAGAAACGCAGCGGGTCGATGATGCGATAGCGAGCGAAAGCATCGATCATAAGTCGCCGTTGATCGGAAGCGAACACTTCCTGAGCCGCGTTCTCCAGATCGAGGATGCGGTTGTCGATGGGAATGACGGTATCGATAATCGGGAACTTCACGTGCAGGCCCGGCTCGGTAATGATCCGAACCGGTTCGCCGAGGCGAACCACCAGGGCCTGCCTGGTCTGATACACGGTATACAGCGACCCGTAGGCCGCGATCAGCACGATTACGGCGACGGCCACGAGCGTGCCGACAAAATTGACCTTCATCGGTTGCCTCCTGTCGTCGACTGCGACGGTTGGGTTGTCGTCCGGTTGCGCAGCTCCGGCAGCGGCAGATACGGCACGACGCCGCTGCTGCCTTGCGCCGAGGAGTCCAGGATGACCTTGTCGGTGCCACCGAACAGGCGCTCCATCGTTTCAAGATAGAGCCGCTGGCGGGTAACGTCCGGTGCCTTCTTGTACTCGTCATAGATTTTGTTGAACCGGGCGGTCTGGCCGGTTGCCTCAGCGACGGTCTGCTCTTTGTAGGCTTCGGCCGACTGCGTCAGCTGCGCGGCACGACCACGGGCCTCCGGAACCACACGGCCTGCATAAGCACGCGCTTCATTCTGTGCCCGCTCCTGGTCGGCCTGGGCCGCCTGGACGTCACGGAACGCATCGATAACCTGCGCCGCCACCTCGGCTTTCTGCATCTGCACCTGAGAGACAGTGATACCGGCCTTGTATTGATCAAGCGTCTTCTGCACGAGATTGTGCACCTCGGTTTCGATTTGCTGACGTCCGGTAGTGAGGATGGGTTCGAGCTCGGAACGGCCGATCACCTCGCGCATGGCGCTTTCGGCCACCGCTTTCACGGTGGTTTCTGGATTTTGCATGTTGAAACGAAAGTCCGTAGCGCCTGTCGCTCCCGCCGCAACCACCCAGAAGACCGTAAAATCCACATCCACGATGTTCTCGTCGCCGGTGAGCATCAAACTCTCCTCCGGCACATCGCGCGTCTGCGTGCCGCGGCGGACGTCCTCGACAACTCGATGGCCGATCGAGATGGAGGTTACCCGCGTGACCTTGGGGGTCTCCACCGATTCGAACGGATAGGGGATATGGTAACCAATGCCGGGATCGACCTTTCGGTTGAATTTGCCAAATCGCATGACCAACCCGAGTTCGTCCGGGGCGACCTGGAAGATTCCGGAAGCGAGCCACAGCGCGAAGGCGAGCAGCGTAACGGCGAGGACGCCCACGCCACTAAAATTACCCCCAGGCAGCACGTTGCGCAGCTTGTCCTGCCCGCGGCGCAGCAGATCTTCCAGATCGGGCGGCTGCGAGCCCGACGGCGGGCTACCCGAGCCCCATGGCCCCTTCTGACCCGAGCCCCACGGGCCACCGCCTTGATTACTCCACGGCATCGACTGCCCTCCATATTGGCCGGCCCGAAAGGTTCGCTCCTAGGTCGACCGGGAAATCTTAGATATTTGGGCCCGGGTTATAGGAGACGCCACCTCCCCTTTCAACGCGCGTCTGGCGCGGGCTCCTCATTTATCGCGCTTATGGGCCTGCAGAAGCACGTTAACTTTTGCCGTTCGAATGGCAGCATCTCTCCGACGGGGGTGGCCGGGTCCCGTATAGCGTTAGTCACGATGCCTTTCATAAGTCAACGTGGTGAAGGGTACCTCGTCGTCAGGTCCGGCCGCGAATTCCTGCCGTGCGGTTTCACGCCACTGCCCCGGGTCGATCACCGGGAAAATGGTGTCACCTTGCGGGCGCACGTGCACCAGAGTGATCTCAAGACGCGAAGCCCTGTCGATCGTTTTCGTATATATGTCAGCACCACCGGCAATTACGATGGCCGCGGCGCCCCGCCGCAGCGCGTCGCCTTCTGCTACCTCCATTGCCGCTTCCAGGCTGGGCACCACCACAATCCCGGCGACGGCAAATTTCGGATCCCGGGTGACCACGATGTTGGTGCGGTGTTTCAAGGGCTTCCCGAAAGAGAGGAAAGTCTTGCGCCCCATCACGACGGGATGGCCGCTCGTGAGCGCGCGAAACCGCTTGAGATCAGTCCTGAGCCGCCATGGCAGGCCGCCCGCACGTCCAATAACACCATTCTCCGCTACGGCTGCGACGAGAACCAGCGGAAAACCCCTGCACCCGCCTGGCGACGCCATCACACCGCAACTTTCGCCTTGATATGCGGGTGCGGATCGTAGCCCTCGACGGCAAAGTCCTCGAAGCGGAATGCGAACAGATCCGTCACGGCGGGGTTGATGCGCAGCGCCGGCAGCTGCCGCGGCGACCGCGCCAGCTGGACGCGCGCCTGTTCCTGATGGTTGAGATACAGATGGGCGTCGCCGAATGTGTGAATGAATTCCCCCGGGGCGAGACCGGTGACCTGCGCCATCATCATGGTTAGCAGCGCATAGGACGCGATGTTGAACGGCACGCCGAGAAAAATGTCGGCCGAGCGTTGATAGAGCTGACACGAGAGCTTGCCCTTTGCCACGTAGAACTGGAACAGACAGTGGCAGGGCGGCAGTGCCATCTTGTCGATATCGGCGGGATTCCACGCGGTCACGATGAGACGGCGCGAATCCGGCGTACGGCGGATCGCATCGACCACGTTGGCAATCTGATCGATGGCGCCGCCGTCATGGGTCGGCCAGGAGCGCCACTGGCGGCCGTAGACGGGGCCGAGGTCGCCGTTTTCGTCCGCCCATTCGTCCCAGATGC
>DATGCX010000389.1:0-3069 GCA_035311445.1 Xanthobacteraceae bacterium
GCTCGTCAATGCTGACCGCGAGATCGTTCGCAAAATTATGACCGAGCCGGGGCCACTGGCTCGTGGTTCTGAAGGCGGCATTCGGCCGACCCCTCGACGAGGCCGAGCTTGAGGTCTTCCGTAAGCATACGCTGAGCACCGCGGTACACTCGTCTTGAGATTAACCGGCGCGATCGATCTGATCCTTGATAATTTCGCGAAGAGCCTCGATGCCATCGTGGGTGAAGGCGGGGGTTTCAGCGCCATCGATAGCGTAAACCCACAGCTTCCCGTCTTCGGGCTCGAGCTGGTCGGACAGCTCCCATAGCAGGTCTTCATCGCGGACCAAGATCTGGGCAGCACGCCGGATCGTGAAGACGTGGGAGATGGCCGCCATAGCTCAAGTGGCCACCCGCAGGTTCGAATGTTTCCAATTCCATGGCAACAATTCGGGAAGCCGGCTCTGTGGGATGTCGGCGATGCGGCCGAGGACGTCGGCGAGCCAAGCCAGCGGATCGATGTCATTGAGCTTGGCCGTCATGATCAACGTGGCCATGGCGGCAGCCCGGTCGGCGCCACGTTCGGAGCCGGCGAAGAGCCAGGATTTTCGGCCAAGTGCAAACCCTCGAAGGGCGCGCTCGGCCGCATTGTTCGAGAGACAGACCCTGCCATCGTCGATGAAGCGGACAAACCGATCCCAGCGCCTGAGCATGTAGTCGATCGGCTTGGCGACCGAGGCCGAGCGCGACAAGCGGGAGCGCTCCTCACGCAGCCATGCCTCCAGGGCGGCCAGAATGGGTGCGCTTCGTTCCTGGCGCACGCGCAGGCGTTCTTCGGCGCTCAGGCCGTTGATGTTGCGCTCGATGTCGAACAGCGCGTCAATGCGCTTGACTGCCTCCAGCGCGACCGGCGAGATCGCCGGCGCATTCTTTCCACGCCGGGCATTGGCCGCAATGTCCGCCAGTTCGAAGAACTGCCGCCTTGCATGGCTCCAGCACAATGCCGACGTGATCGCTCCTTGAGGACGCGACGGATCGTAGAGCTCATTGTACCCGCTATAGGCATCTGCCTGCAGGATCCCGGTGAAGGGCTGAAGATGCCGGGCGGGATGATCGTGCCTGCGATCACGCGAGGCGTAATACAGCGCCGCCGGTGGCGCGCGACCGTCAAAGGGCCGGTCGTCACGCACATAGGTCCAGATGTGGCCTGTGACCGTTTTACCCTTGGCCAGGATCGGCACCGTCGTGTCATCGCCGTGCAACCGCTCGGCAGTCAGGACATGGCGCTCGATCAGCGCATGCAGTGGTTGCAGGACCGGCGTGCAGGCGCCAACCTGGTCGGCCAGTGTCGACACGCTCAGATCGATGCCTTCTCGCCTGTATCGCTCGCTCTGCCGGTTCAGCGGCTGATGCTGGCCGAACTTCTCGAACAGGATCATGGCCAGAAGGTTCGGTCCGGCGAAGCCCCGCGGCGTGACGTGGAACGGCGCCGGCGGCTGCGTGATCGTCTCGCATTCCCGGCACGAGAACCTCTCCCGCACCGTCTGGATCACCTTCCACTGACGTGGGATCACCTCCAATGTCTCGGTGATGTCCTCCCCCAGCTTCGACAGTTTCGCCGACCCGCAGCAGGGACAGCTTTCCGGCGCCACGATGACGACGCGCTCGCGCGGCAAATGGTCGGGGAATGGTTTGCGGGAAGGCCGCTTGCGCTCAAACGATTTGACCGTCTGCGTCCGTGCCGCTGCTTTCTCTGCCGCCAGCTCATCCTCGGTCGCTGCCGCTTCCAGGTCTTCCAGCTGAAGTTCCATCTGCTCCAGCAGCCGAGCCTTGCGCTCAGAGCGGCTGCCGTAAAGCGCCCGGCGAAGCTTCTCGATCTCAAGCTTGAGATGGACGATCAGCACTTCCGTGCTGGTGTTTACCGCCTGCGTGCGAGCCGCAACGGCTTCGGCTTCAACGCGTGCGGCGCGCTCGGCGATGATCATCGCATGCGCGCCGGCAAGATCGGATGGCAGAGATTCAGGGGCCGATGTCACACGGCGACAGAATCATATTCGTCAGCAACTGCAAAGCAAAACCGTCATCCAGCCGATGTCGGCCGCCAAGTTTCTTGCGGATGGCGCCAATCAATTCCGGACAGCAAATATCCCAGCTGCGCCGATGAGATCGTCACCGCGCCGTCGGCCACGCTCGGCCACAAAAATCGGCCACGCTCCAATCGCTTCGTGAACAGGCAGGCGCCCTGGCCATCATGCCAGATCACCTTCAACAGATCGCCGCGGCGCCCACGAAAGCAAAACAGATGTCCGCACAGCGGATCGCGGCGCAGCACCTCCTGCACCAGCAACGACAAACTCGCAAAGCCCTTCCTCATATCGGTGTGACCGGTCGCTAGCCATACCCGCACGCCGCTCGGAAGCGGGATCATGGGCGCTCCAGCACCGCCAGAACACGCGCTAGCGAAGCTGAATCGACGCCATTGTCGACCACCACACGACGCCCGCACGCCAACACGATCTCGATCCGGCTCGCAACACCGACAGGACAAGGTGAGTGTGGCAAGTTCTCCGTACCTTCAACGCGTTCCGGGAACGATGGCGAACTGGTCGACGGAGCCTCCCGGCTGATAATCGCCGGCGCGAATGTGGCAGCCTCTTCGACCTCAATAAGCCGCCCTGCTCGGGCCAGCCGGCGCCAGGTGAACAATTGGCTCGCAGACAACCCATTCCGCCGCGCCGTCGCCGACACAACCCGCGGCGCGCTGTAGCTCTCCGCCACGATCCGCTGCTTCTCCGCCAACGTCCAGCGCCGCCGGGCACCTGTCGAAATAACCTCGAGCCGAGAGACCTGCGAAATAGGCGTATGGTCAGTCATACGCCTATGTCTTCACCCAGCGCTTGCATCACGCAAGGCGGTGCTCGCCGGAGCGATACGTTGAATCAGACAGTCGAAAACCTACAGGCGGACTTAGCAGTTTCCATCAACAAAATCGCGGAACTCGAAAAAGCCAAAGCTCAGGGGGAACGTGCAGTCAAGCAAGCGGAGCAGGCGAAGCTTAATGCTGAGAATGCCAAGCAAGAGGTTGAACGAG
>DATGCX010000390.1:0-19565 GCA_035311445.1 Xanthobacteraceae bacterium
TCACCGGCTTCGCTTCGCTTTCCTCTTCACGCCGGCAGAGGACGCACCGAGATCCGAATCAGCAGGCTCCGCCACGAAGCATCCATAATAATCGGCGGCTCGGACTCGGTTTCTCGCGCACGTATCGACGCCGTAGAGCTGGCTTTCGGTTTGGTACGACGCATAGGGCTTGATCAGGAACCGGACAGCGCCGTCCGGCGAACTCCCGAACCGATCGATCTTACCCTTGAGGCCGGGAGAAACTTCGAGGATGGCTTGCCGCAGCGTCTCGCCTTCGATGAAGTTATCTGGCAACTGGTCGAACGGCCCGTCGAAATACGTGTTGAGCCGGTAGTTGCCCTCGTAGACGCCAACGAGAATCTTGCGGTCAAGAAGGCGGTCCCGGTAGAAGGCAAAACCCGTTCGCTTGCCGATGAGAATGCGGTCGCTGCGGCGGGTGGGGAAGAATTCGTCCGCAACCTTCACGGTCTCGTCAAGAATATAGTGGAAGACCCTGAGTCTCGAATTATAGACGAGAAAAAAGCGAATGGCCGATTCGTCGAAGATCGGGCCGATAAATTTCTCGTCAGGCCCAAGCGCACCTTCCGGCGGCTTCACCTGCGAGAGATCGTTGAGCGCAAAAACGACGCTCTTTCCGCCATAGGAAAGCTGGTACACGAGCCGCTCGATCTTTTCTACCTCTACTCCCCGTGAAGCATCCAGCACGACATGGGTCAAGGGCGAGTCCTGGTGCCACTCGGACCAATCCTGATAATAGACAAAATGCACGGTGACCTTGTCCTCGTCACCCAACTCGATCCTGATATTTCCCGCATACGACGCGCCGCCGTGAATGAACGTGAAATAGTAATAGTTCTCGGTCGGGTAGACTTTCACCCGATCGGGAAGACTGTTCAAAACGAAGGCGAAGACTGCTATTGGATCGTCCACGGCGAGTGTCGTCGGCCGCGTGGCCTCCTCCACATAGGCTTCGTTGGTGTGGAGAAGCGGAGGTTCCGGGTTTTGCGCCGCAGCTATCCCAGTGGAAGCGGTGAGCGCCACGAGAGCGGCAACAAAGCGGGCGCCACAGGCCCTCCTGGTACAACGGCTCAGGTCGTTCGACAGTCTACGCATAACATTACCTCGCGAGCATCGTACCGCGCGGCTTTACAGCTAACTCGGATCGCGATCGACCGCCGCCAGATACGGTGTTTGCTGGCGGTGGATCGCCCGCCTGACCCGACAATGGCCCATAGGTCAGCGTCAACATAATCGAGAAACGCTCCCCCTGAGCCGCAAGGTTCACATTGACATCCCGGATTCCGGGCACGCCGACTCCTCACGCCGGCAACAATGAGACGATAAGCCGTGTATTCGGATCCACGATGGCGATCTGATCTCCGGCGACAAAATATGAATAGCCTCGCCATTGCGGGTACAGTCGAGTGACCTCGGGCGGAAGCGGAAAGATAGATATGTTAGCCGGGGCTGGATTTCCGCGAAACAATCTGAAATGAGTGGTGCCAAACGGGGCAGCGCGTTGCTGCATGATCGCCGACCGGACGGCGTTGCGGTCCGGTTCTGCTCTTGGGTCGTCGATTGCTTGCGCCGAGGCATGACCGGTGACGGCCAGAACCGCCGCACAAGCAAAGATTGTGCGCCACATATTCATGATACACCTCCGGGGTGAAGCTGCGCTCACCTGGGTGAAGGCTGCGCTTACCTGGGTGAAGGCTGCGCTTACGCAGATCTGCAGAGAAAACGCAGGATGTGCGCGCGTGTTCCAGAATTTGTTCCTAGGCCGCCGAACCTGCGGTAAAGCCGGCGGGCACCGGTCCCGAGCATTGGTCCGCCCGCGCGCGCTCCATCAACCGAGCTTCATCCCGCCTTTGCGGCGTCGGTCCACACCGATTTGAGATCGGAAGGAGGCATGCGTTTGTCGCCACGCGGTTTTGCTGGATAGCGGCGCGGTCTCCGGTGCAAAGGCGCACCGCGGGTGGCGCACACTTTGCCGTTGTGGTTCAGCACAAAGAATGCGGCGGGACACAAAAAAATGCGGCGGGAATCGTGATTCCCGCCGCACAGCCGCGCAAGAAAGCTGCAATATCATTCGGCTCGATCGAGAACCGTGGCTTTCACTTCGAGAATCGAGATCGGTGCCGTAGGCTCCGAGATCGATTGTGTCAGCCCCGCTTCCTCGTTGTCCTCTGCGTTTTGACCAGGAACCGCAATGGTCGCCGACTGGACGATTGCAACCGCGATGGCATCGGCCGATTGGCTCGCCTGCGCTGCATCGGCTGTCGTGTCGACGTCAAGATTCAATACCGATTCCGTCACCGACGTCGCCAGTATTGATCCTGTAAATGCTGGTTCCTCGCTCTCCCTTGAGGTAAGCCCGGGAGCCGCAATGGTTACGCTTTGGGCAACAATGACCGGAATGGCGTCGAAAAACCGGACGGCCGGCTCGGTTGCGGCCGCTTCGATTTCGTCGACGGCAGACGGCTGATCGACCACCATGAACGGCGTATTCACGATGCAGTTGTCTGCACCGTCACTGTAGAATACGCAGTGCAGCTGGTCCTGGCCCTCGGCGCCGTTGACGTCGGGAGCAAGGGTCAGCAACGCAGAAGACTCTGCCTCGTAGGCGTCGGCAAAAGCGAGAGAACCACCGCAGATGAGCAATGTCGCAAGCAGTGCCAACCCCGGGATAAAGGCAAGTCTGGTCTTCATCTTCTTACTCCACGCTACTCTACGCTACAGGGGCGAGGGGCTGCTGTGAACGGAAGCTGCCCGCGGACGAGGTGTGAACGCATCCAAGGAACGATGTTCGTGAACAGCAGAACCCTCATGAGCAACATGAGGCAGTTTGGTTAAGGAACCATTTGCGATGCGAAAGATCTTTGCGATTTACCGAGCCATAATGTTAGGGCCGCACAAGCGGCGTCCTCCAACATCGCCCGCTGTAGGGGCGACCCTTGTAGTCGCCCGATTCATCGCATCTGGCAACAGGGCGACCACGAGGGTCGCCCCTACATCATCCTTCCGTCGGCAGCTGTCCGTTCTTATCGCCTTCACGAAGGTCCGATCACTTCAGCTTGGCAAGGCGAGCGACTACGCTGCCGACACACAACTCGAAACTCACCCGATCCGCCTCAACGCGCCCGCATAGTGCTTCCACCGCCGCACATAGATGTCGGCGCCGCTTGCGATCATTTCGGCGGCCTTCTCATCGAGCGTGCGGATCAGACGGGCCGGCGCACCGACGATGAGGCTGTTGTCCCGAAATGCTTTGCCCTCGGTGACGACCGCACCGGCGCCGACGATCGAATTCGCCCCGATCCGCGCTCCGTTGAGAAGAATTGCCCCCATGCCGATCAGGCTGCCATCGCCAACCGTGCAGCCATGCAGGACCACGTTATGCCCGATTACGCAGCCGCGGCCGATCGTGAGCGGAAAGCCCGGATCGGTGTGCAAGGTTGCGTTGTCCTGGATTTGGGAGCGTTCGCCGACCTCAATCCACTCATTGTCGCCGCGCAGCACCGCGCCCCACCACACGCTCGCCTCGGATTTGAGGCGTACGCGGCCGATCACGACGGCAGTTTCGGCGATCCAGTATTGTCCGTCGGCGGGGAATTCCGGCCGCTCGCCGGCGAGTTCGAATATCGACATGGTCGCGCTCCTTACTGGAGCGGGATACTTGACACGTCGCGCGCCAATTGACGAGCCGAAGGTCGGGCCGCCGGGTCCGTAGGGTGAGCAACGCGCCCGCTCGCACATTGATAATGTATTAAGAGCGTGCCGGCGCGTTGCCCACGCGGTCAGCCTCTTGCCCCTGCGGTCAGCTTGAGGTGTGACAGCGTGGGCAAAATCGCCAACGACGCTTCGATATTTTCGATCGCCGTAGCAGGCAATCTGGAGTTCGAATCTGAGCCAGACCCTGGGCTCGGAACGCCACCGAGCGCTCGGTTGGACATCAGATGTGCCGCATCGAGCGCGCTGGCACCACGACTTCCCCAAGAAAGGGTAAATAGTAGCGGGCGACCGTTCTCGTGGAAAACAGGGCATGACGGCCGTAGTCCAACGATGCCGCGGCTGCTTTTGGTTCGGCCAATATGGGATATTGCCGACGATTCACCTTTCGTCTTGGGATGGAACTTGACCTTAGCGGCACGGATACGGCTCCTGCGGCGCCTCCGCCGCGCCGTCGCATGGATGCTATTCGTGCTGCTGTTTGCCGGTATCGGGGCGCTGGCGGCCGGTTCGATTGTTTACCTGTTGGAGCCAGATTGGACGCCGCACCAGCCGCTGCGCCACCGCTGCCGATCGTCGTCGCCGGCATAGTGTTCAATGTTCCGCCGGCTGCGATCCGCATCCCACTGCAACGTCGCGCCCGCCGCCAGGAGCGCATCGACCTTGCATACCATTGGCCCGAGCTGGAGCCGCCGAGGGCTCCATGCCGCCGACAGAACGCCTTAAATCGGCTTATCCACGCTATATCGATGCGCCGCCGGAGTCCAACCCCGGAGGCCTCATGGTCGAGACGTTTGCCGATGGCACGCCATATCGGAGCGAGGACATCGTTTATGATGCGTCCGCGCCCGATCGTTTCCTGGTTCGTTGCAGCCGCGCGCTGAGTGATCTCACCCTGGCAATGTGCCTCTATGAACGGCCGTTCGGCGGCACCGCGCTCACCTTCCGGTTTCCGCGCGATTGGCTCGCCGACTGGCGCGCTGTTGTGTCCGGCATCGACCGCCTGATCGAGCAGTGGCGGCCGACCGGAACATAGAAGCGGACCACGTGCGGCGCCTGGCAATCGCACCGTTGCGGAACAGCGCAAATTTTGCCAATTATTCCAAATCGGCGGCGAGGATCGCCATCTGGAAATTGTAGCTCCGCTCATCATCCTCGTCGTCGACGAACAGCACGCCGATGAACTCCTCACCGACATAGACTTCGGCGGAATCGTCCTTTTTCGGACGCGGAACGACGCGCAGCTTGGTGTTGCCGAACAGCCGTCTCATATAGCTTTCCAGCTTACGGATTTCCTGGACGTCCACGGTGGCTCCTTTCCCCTTGAAGCCAGGGGCCTACGAAATCTAGGCCGTAACGGCTATCTCAATGCGCCGCCAGATTCAATTTGAAATCCATGACAGTCCAATGTCTTCACAATGGCTCGTTATAGGCCGATGTCATGGAGCATCTGGTCCATGGTGCGCGATGGCTCCGCGCACCCGGCCGCGCCGATCACCTTGGCCGGGACGCCGGCGACCGTCACATTATTCGGTACGGGCTTGATGACCACGGAGCCCGCTGCGATGCGGGCGCAATGACCAATTTCGATGTTGCCGAGAATCTTCGCGCCCGCCCCGATCATGACGCCCCTTCGTATTTTGGGATGGCGGTCGCCATTTTCGTTGCCAGTGCCACCGAGCGTCACGCCGTGCAGCAGCGAGACATCATCCTCGATCACCGCGGTCTCGCCGACCACGAGTCCGGTGGCATGGTCGAGAAAAATGCCCCGCCCGATTTTCGCGGCGGGGTGGATGTCGGTCTGGAACACCGCCGACGAGCGGCTTTGTAAATAGAGCGCAAAGTCCTTGCGGTGCTTTCCCCACAGCCAGTGGGCGAGGCGATAGGTCTGGATCGCGTGAAAGCCCTTGAAATACAGCACCGGCTCGATGAATCGTGTGGTCGCCGGATCGCGATCGTAAGTCGCCACGATATCGGCCCGAAAGGCGTCGCCGATTTCAGGCGAGTCCGCAAGGGCATCCTCGAAGGCTTGCCGAATGGTGGTGCCGGTCATGACCGGATGATTGAGCCGGTCGCTGATACGCTGCACCACCGCGCTCGCCAGCGCATCATGCTCCAGCAGCGCAGCGTAGATGAACGAGGCAAGTTGCGGCTCCTGCCTCACAATGGCTTCCGCTTCACTGCGAACGCGCGCCCAGAGCGGGTCAGCACTCTCGATGGGCTTTATCCTCTGCGGCTGGGCCATTGGTGTCCTCCGGCGACAACATCAGCGCTTGAGCCTAGCACAAAATAAGGAACCGTCGCCCGTTGCGCCACCCCCGAACATCCGTCGGCTTGCCGACTCACGGACCGAGCGCAGCAAGAAAGCGAAGAACCGCCGATGCAAACTGATCGTTACGGTCGCCTGCCACCATGTGGCGCGCCCCCCGGACGTCGATGAAATGGGCGTGCGGCACGAGATCGAGGAATTCCCGCGCATGGGCCTCCTGGACCAGTTCCGAGGATGCGCCGCGTACCAGCAATGTCGGTATGGTGAGGCTGCGCGCGGCGGCCGCCAGTTGGGCCTCGCGCCGGTCGCTGTTGACCGCCCGTCGGCCATCGAGAAGGCGTGGGTCCCAGTGCCACCGCCAGCGGCCGTCAGGATGGAGACGCAGGTTCTTTTTCAAGCCCTCGGTGGAGCGCGGCGGCTTGCGATGGGGCAGATAAGCGGCGACCGCGGCCGCGGCCTCGTCGACAGAGCCGAAGCCGTCGCCTGCGTGGGTACGCATGAAGCCTTGGATCTTTTTGACCCCTTCCATGTCAACGCGGGGCGTGATGTCGACGAGCACGAGCGCCGCGAAGGAAGCGCCCTGACCGGTCGCCAGCAGAGCCGCAATGCCGCCGAGCGACGCCCCGACCACGACGGGAAACTGACGCGTTCGCTCGGTGAGCGCGCTCGAGAGCCCCGCGGCGTCGGCAGCAAAATCGTCGAACCCGTAGGCGCCGTCCGCAATCCAGTCGGAATCGCCATGGCCTCGCTGGTCGACCGCGTAGGCTGTCATTCCGGCCTGCGCGATGCGCTCGGCTGTCGCGCGCCATGCATGACGCGTCTGGCCGCCGCCATGGAGGAGCAGCACCGAGGGCCGGCCAACGTTGGCGGATGTGCCGCGGGCTTCGGCCGCAAACAGATCGCCGACCAGACGATTACCGGCAGCCCCGGCAAACACGACCTCTTGCGAGTGCGAGCCTGCATGCGTCGTCACGGTCGCTCCGCGAGGAATGCCAGCACCGCCTGCTTAAATACGCGATCTCCCACCGTGAGCATGTGATCACGGTTTGGAACATCGATAGCGCGCGCGCCAGGCACCAGCGCGGCAAGCTCGTGAGGCGAGCCCGCGACCTTGTCCTTGGTGCCGACCACAATCAACATGGGAACTGCAATCCGCGCCACATCAGCAGGTGACAGCGTCTGTCGCGAGCCGCGGATGCAGGCGGCGAGCGCCCGGCGGTCAGACTTGGTCTGGTCTGCAAAAGCGCGGAACATCCTTTCCTGTGGATCGGTGACATCGTCGGCCGAGGGCGCTTCGAGTGCGGCGGCTATCGATTCCGCCAATCCGACGCCCTCGACCAGGCGAATACCAAGGCCGCCCAGGATCGCGGAACGCACGCGCTCGCTGTGCGCGAGCGTCAGGAATGCGGTGTTGCGAGCGCCCATGGAATAACCCATCACATCGGCGCGCGCGAGGCCGAGATGATCAAGCAACGCACGGACATCTTCGGCCATGAGGGCGGAGTGATATTGCGCCGGATCATAAAGCTTGGTCGACGCGCCGTGGCCGCGATTGTCAAGCGCAATGACGCGCCGGCCAGCTCGGGCCAGCGTCTCCACCCAGCCCGGATGAACCCAGTTCACTTCCTTGTTGGAGGCAAAGCCGTGCACGAGGACGATCGGGTTGCCGTCGCCTTCGTCGAGATACGCCAACTCCACCAGCCCGGCATTGAACCTTCGCTCAACCATCTCCCAAAACCGTTCAAGGAATCCCTCGGCGCCACACCAAGCTGACTGTTCGATCGAAAACGAGGGACCCGCGGCGGCAGTGGGTGTAAGGTACCCCGTTCTGCCGGGCAATGGGCAATCCGGATGCACGGCGGACAAAACGTTTGCCGGCCGAGGTTGGCGTGCTCTTTTTTGTCAGTTTGTCAGCAACGCTATGGGTAGCAGGCGCCGCTGTTGCATGGTTATGACGGCAGCAGCTGCCGCTCCACACGTCAGCCACGCGCAAGCTGCGCAGCCAGCGAGCAAGCCGGTGGTCTTCTCGGAACCCACTTTCGCCGGAGCGTCAGCCCCGACCGCCGACAGCCAGCCCAATCTATCGGAGTCCGGCTGGCGCAATGAAATCTCCTCAATCGAGGTACAGGTCGGCACCTGGGATTTCTTTACCGACGAGAACTTTGGCGGCGAATCGATGCGCCTCGCGGCAGGCCCCTATCCGATGCTGGTGCCGGAGTGGAGCAAACGGATCGGTTCCTCCATGTTCGTCCAACCCGGGGCGGCCCGGGGCATGATGTTGTGGGTCCGCGATCCTTGACGTCACACGAAATTGAACGCCCAACCAAAAATGAGGGCCTTTCGCGGGTGTAAAATAGAACATTCGCTATAAGGGAGATCCGACTTGCTCCACCGGCCGGTAAGATCATTGGCTTCATCCATTGCTGCCCGAACGATGCTGACGGCGATGGCCGCCCTTGCATCCGCTCATGCGCAAGCCCAACAGGCAAATAGGTCTGGCATGGGGCAACACGCTGCTCCATTCCAGCAAGCCGCGCCCGCGTTCCGCGGCGCTCCAATGCAGCATTTGGCACCGCACGTTGTCGTTCCGCACCCGGCCATGCCACCGGTGTATTTCAACGCCGCCAGGCCGCCAATTCACGCGATGCCAACGTTCACGCAGCCGCAGCACAGCAACGCCTTTCAGGCCATAAATCCAAATCTCCAACGTATCAATCCGAGCCTCCCGCTTAACAATCCGAGCGCGCTGAGGCCGAATTTCACGCTCAACAGCCCGACCGCGCTGAGACCGAACGTTCCACTCGGCAATCCGAGCACCCTGAGACCGAACTTCCCGCTCAATAATGCGGGCGTAGTCGGAGCAACCACCCCGCTCATCGGTGCAAACGGGCTGAGATCCAGCCCGAACCTCGTGCAGCAAGGCAATGGTGTCGCGCCGCAGGGCCCCAATACACCCAAGCCTGGCTCCAGCCAACCCCTTGTCAATCGGACGCTATTGGGGCCCGGCTCTGCCGGGTTACAGCAGACCAGGCCCGCCTTCCCTGCGGTGAATCTGCACAACAGGTTCTGGCCGCTGTTCAAAGATTCCAAGTTCCTGTCGTTCGCCGGTCACCGGAGACACTTCATTCCGGTCGGCCTACTGGGAGTCGTTGTGATCGGCGGTTCGTATTGGTATCCGGATGGCTACGTCTCGATGGAGGGCCCGGCCTGCACCGGTTATACGTCCGACGGATGCCAGCTGCAGTGGCGGATGGTCGATTTCGAGGACGGCGGCGGCGCGCCGCAATGTGTGCAATATTGCCCACGGGTCGGGCCTCTGCCGGAACCTGAGCAGGTTGCGACATTGCCGCCACCACCCCCGCTTTCAACGAATGGGGCGTGCCAAACGACGATCTACTCGGAACCCAATTTCGCCGGCAATTCGGCCCCGACGGCCGACAGCCAACCGAATCTGTCAGAGAGCGGGTGGCGCAATGAAATTGCCTCGATCGTGGTGGGAGCTGGAACCTGGGAGTTCTTCACCGAGGAGAACTTCGCTGGCGAATCGGTGCGGCTCACGCCGGGCACCTACCCGAACCTGTCGGAGGAGTGGACCAAGCGAATTGGCTCCTTCATGTGCGTCGAGCCGGGTACTCCGCGGGCGTAAGAATTCTGGGGCGCTTAGCCGTAGGGTGGTGGGCAACGCGCCCACACGCGTAACGTTGCCTCGTACATGTGAGCGTGGAGGCCCGTTGCCCACGCGGCCCCGCCTCTCAGTGTGATCGCGCGGGCAAAATCGCTCGCGGTAATTTGAAACCTACGATCGCGCAGCAAGCGATTTTGCCCACCCGAAGCCGGCAAAGCCGGAACCAAACAGGGCGTTTGAGACAACAACCATCCTCGGCTGTGCGGGCAAATTTTTGGATGATTCGCCGATTCACATCCGCCCGTACTGTTCCTGCACCCTGCGGGTGCTCTCCGTAACCCCCTATCGGGACAAGCCTTATAGGCTCCGCAATCGTCGCACCAAGATGATCGATAAGCCACCAAATTCTTCGCACAAATGCAAAAGAATCAACTGACAAGGGACTACGTCGACTCAATCGCTCAATTCCCCGCGACGCCGGCAAGCATCGCCCGGTGCACGCGGCGCGCCTTGCGCCAGCGCAGATAGCGCTCGGCGACCCGTTCAGTGGTGCGTTTCACGGCCGAGCAGAAACCGAACAGCGTACAAAACGCGGTCAACAGCCAGCTGGCGAGATCGATGACGGCAGCCGTGAGGGTGAAGGCGGCGCGGCCGGCGAGCTTCAGGATTGCACGGGTCTTGCCCCCTTGGTCTCGGCGAGACGGGCGAGCTTCGCTACGTCGGCGGGGCCTTCGGAGAGCTTAAGGCCATCGAGCGCAGCCCGGCTGCCGGCCGCCGCCCGCACGCGCCCGACGTCACGCATCATGGTGATGACGCCCTCGGCCCGATCGAGCTTTACGGCATCGCGGCCGAGGCGCACCGCCTCTGTGGGCGCCGTGACCGACGCTTTGCTCAGCGCAGCGCCCAGCATCTTGGTATCAATCGCCTGGCGGACGGCGCGCGCCATCCATTCGGCAACCGGCGCTGCCAGCCGCCCGGTTTTTTGCGCGGCCTTGACGAGCGACAAACCCAGGCGCGTCGGCACCGCTGCGCCGGCGGTGGCATATGTCGTCCCGGCAGTTACCGCTATACCGGCACCAGCAAGCCCGAGGACGAGTTCGTCCGCCGGCTCACCCCGGGCCAGATGAACGCCTTCGCGCACCGCATCGCGAATGTCGCCGAATACAAACAGATCGCCGGTCGCCGTACCCGCGAGCCCGGCAAGATCGTCCGGCGCTCCGGTGACGAAGCCGTGGCCAAAACTCGCGGCCGTACGGATGACTTGCGCGCCGGTCCCGTTGGCAGCATCGACGCGCGCAGCAACTGCCGGATCGACCGCGATGCCGCGGTCGTGCGCGAGCTCAAGAAAGCTCGCCGCAAGGTCCGCATCGCCGGCGTCAAGCGCGTTCTTGATTCCGGTCTCGGCTAACGGCGCCGACATCGCCTTGGCAACCGCAATGTCCGCAAGTAATGGCGGATCGTCCTGCGCATAAAGGAGTGCATATGACTCCTGGGCACGCGGCAGCGCCAGGCACGTCGCGATTGCGCACGCGGCCACTGCCATCAGCAAAAGGATGATCCGTCTCATATGCGGCACCCCAAATCCGCATTCCTGGCTTGTAATCGTAAAGCCGGCGTCGACCGCTCGCGCGGGCCGAGAACGTTTTCCCCATTATAGCTGAAGAATGTAGGAATCGAACCCATTCACCGCTATGGTCCTTTCGACCTTCTTCGAAGCAGCAAGGGCCATTTCATGGTGGAGCGGATCGTACCCCATTTCCATAACGACGTAGGCGTCGCCGTTGTCGAGATCGGCGCCAAGGAGTTCATGTGCATCGGCGCGCTGCCGCCGTTCGATCACCCGCATATCTTCCTCGATATGGGTGACGACACCGAAATCATATGTGGCTATTGCTCGACTTTGTACAGGTTTGACCCGGCACTTGCTCCCAATGCGGCACGTCCGCCGGAATGTGCGCTTCCCGAGACGGAGACGGCCTGATGTTGCACGTCGCGGAGACGAAGCAATCTCGGAACGCGTGACGTGACCTCGGACAGCGTATTGATCGCCGGCGCTGGTATCGGTGGGTTGGTGGCCGCCTTGGCGCTCGCCCGGCGGGGCCTTCGGGTCACGCTGTTCGACCAGATGGAAAAACTGGAGGAAGCCGGCGCCGGAATTCAGCTCGCGCCCAACGCGACGCGGATTCTCGTCGCCCTGGGGCTCGCCGAGCGCCTTAAGCCCACGCTTGTCCAACCCTCGGCGATCCGACTGCGATCTGGCCCCTCCGGCGGTGACATCGCAACTATGCAGCTGGACGCCGCGACGCTTGCGCGCTATGGCGCGCCCTATTGGGTGATCCATCGCGCCGACTTGCACAAGGCGCTGATCGAGGCCGTCGCAGGCGAGCCGCAGATCGCCCTGATGCTTGGCGCCACGGTCGGCAATTTCACGATCGACGCTACGGGCGTGCGCGCCACCGTCCACCGCGGCAGCTCAGCGCGGGCCGAGACGGATTACGAAGGAGCAGCCCTGATCGGCGCCGACGGATTATGGTCCCGCATGCGGGCCCTCCTCGGCGATGGCACGCCGCCACGGTTTGCGGGCCGCGGCGCCTTCCGAGCGATCGTCCCGGCGGCCCAGCTCCCGCCGCAAGACCGCGAGCCCGTCGTCAATATGTGGATGGGCCCCGATGGGCATCTGGTGCACTACCCGGTGCGGGCCGGCGCGGCTGTGAACATCGTCGCGGTCTGCAGCGACGCCTGGCCGAGCACCACCTGGAACACCCGCGCCGAGCGCGATGATGTGCTCGAACGGTTTCCGGCGTCCGCGTGGGCGCCGGCAGCTCGCCAATTGCTGGAAGCGCCGGAACGCTGGCAGAAATGGGCACTGTATGACCGCGAGCCGTCCGCCTCATGGGGGCGCGGACCGGTGACACTCCTCGGTGACGCCGCCCATCCGATGCTGCCGTTCCTGGCGCAGGGCGCCTCGATGGCAATTGAAGACGCCGCTGTACTGGCGCACGAACTTGCCCGGTTGCCGGATGATCGCAACGCCGCCCTGCGCCACTATGAAACCGTGCGACGGCCGCGCACCGCCCGCGTGCAGCGTGCATCGCGCCGCGCCAATTTTCAATTTCATCTGCGCGGGCCCGCTGCTTTCGCGCGCGACGCCGTGCTGCGGGCACTTGGCGGCGAGCGATTGCTCGCACACTACGATTGGATCTATCGCTGGCGGCCCCAGGTCCGCGACCTGTAGGCGGGTTCGCCGAAGGCGTAACCGCCGCCTTTCGTAGGAGGGCGGATTACGCTGCGTTAATCCGCCCTACGCATCTACGTATCAGACCGAACCTGCGTCGATTGACTTGCGGGCGATCTTGTCCGAACAGTCCGCAAGCTTTCGCGCACGGCACTGAAAGGTGAAGAACATGTTCCCGACCAGCATCGCCGGCAGTCTGCCCAAGCCGCCGTGGCTTGCCGAGCCCGGCAAACTGTGGGCGCCTTGGCGGCTCTCCGGAGCAGAGCTTGAAAGCGCGAAGCTCGATGCCACGCTCGCCGCCATCAAACAGCAGGAAGACGCCGGCATCGATATCGTCACCGATGGCGAGCAATCGCGGCAGCACTTCGTCCACGGTTTTCTGGAATCCGTGGACGGCATCGACTTCGCAAAGCGCATCGAAATGGGCATTCGCAACGACCGGTACAAGGCCATGGTGCCGACTGTGACCGGCCCGCTGTCGCTCAAAGGCCGCGTGCATGCCATCGAAGCGCGCTTCGCCCGCGCTCACACCAGCAGAAAACTCAAGCTCACCCTGCCCGGGCCGATGACCATCGTCGATACGGTTGCGGACCGTTACTATGGTGACCGCGTCAAGATGGCGTTCGCTTTCGCGGATGCGCTCAACCAGGAAGCCCGGGCGCTCGAAGCTGACGGCATCGACGTCATCCAGTTCGACGAGCCGGCTTTCAACGTCTACATGGATGAGGCGATCGAGTGGGGAATCGCGGCGCTGCATCGCGCCGTCGCCGGCCTCACTTGCACGACCGCGGTCCATATTTGTTACGGCTATGGCATACCGGCGAACATCGAATGGAAGGCGACGCTCGGCAACGCGTGGCGCCAATATGAATGGATCTTCCCTGCGCTGGCAAAGAGCCAGATCGGGCAGATCTCGCTCGAATGCCGCAATTCCAAGGTCCCGCCGGAACTTTTAAAGCTGCTCGACGGTAAAGATGTGCTGGTTGGGGTCATCGACGTGGCGACCGAAGCGGTTGAAACGCCCGACGAGGTCGCGGCGATCATCGGCGAAGCGCTGCGTTACGTCCCGCGCGAATGCATCATCGCGTGCACCAATTGCGGCATGGCGCCGATGCGCCGGGATATCGCCGTCGGTAAGCTGATGGCGCTTGGCGCTGGTGCGGAACTCGCTCGGCAGCGATTCGGATAGCGCGTGACCGCGAACGGCGCCCCATGTTTCAGGCGTGTTCGGACATGATGGTGCATAGCCCAAAGGGCAATCCGGATAAGTATTGAATTCGACTTAAGTCGATGTGCCAGGAACGCAACATGCGTCCACGCACCACGCGTTCATGCTTGTGATTAATTGCCAATCAGCAAACAAATGCCGTAGAAAAAGGCAAATCACCGATTCCACCGGTGCGACGGCGTCACCATAAGATTTCTGGATGGGAGGAATACAATGTGGAATCAAGTCTACGACCCGTTCGGCAACACCACGCTCTCCACCATCGCTGCGGCGTTGCCGGTGGTCACGCTGCTGGTGCTGATCGCATCCAACAAGGTCAAAGCGCATCTCGCGGCGATCGCTGCGCTGATCGTGGCCAACCTCGTTGCCATCTATATCTTCACCCTCCCGACCGACATGTCGTTGCGGGCGACCGTGCTCGGCGCGGTGACCGGCTTCTTCCCGATCGGCTGGATTGTGCTCAACGTCATCTACCTCTATCGGCTGACGGTGGAGAAAGGCGCGTTCGAAATTCTGCAGACCACGATCGGGGGTGTAACCGCCGACCGCAGGCTTCAACTGCTGCTTATCGCGTTCTCTTTCGGCGCCTTCTTCGAGGGTGCATCGGGGTTCGGCACGCCGGTTGCGGTCACCGGCGCGATCCTGATCGGGCTTGGCTTCTCGCCGCTTGCCGCATCGGGTCTGTCGCTGATTGCGAACACGGCGCCCGTCGCCTATGGCGCGCTCGGCACGCCGATCGCGGGCCTCTCGAGCGTGACCGGAATCGACCCGTACCTGCTCGGCGCGATGGTGGGCAGGCAACTGCCGTTCTTCTCGTTGATCGTTCCGTTCTGGGTGGTGTGGGCATTCGCCGGCTGGCGCGGCATGATGCAGGTCTGGCCCGCGATTCTCGTATGTGGCGTGTCATTCGCGGTTCCGCAGTTCATCATATCGAACTACATCAATCCCTGGATCGTCGATATCGGCGCCTCGCTCATCTCCATGGCCTGCCTGATCGGATTCCTGCGGATATGGCATCCGAGGGAGCTGTGGCTTTCGCCCAAGCTGCGCAGCCACGACGATTCCGCTGCGACCATGCCGGAGGCGCCCGCTGCGGCCAAGGCCAAGCCTACCGATGCACAAGTCTGGGCTGCCTTTCTGCCCTGGATTATCGTCTGTGTCGTGCTGCTGATCTGGGGCACTGGCTGGTTCAAGGGGCTGGTCAATCCGGTCTTCAGCTGGAACTACGATGTTCCGGGCCTCGACCGGCTGATCAACAAGGTGGCGCCGGTGGTGGCAACGCCGACTCCGGAACGCGCCCAGTTCCTGTTCACCTATCTCTCGTTCACCGGCTCGGGCATGCTGATCGCCGCCATCATTTCCGGCTTCATCATGGGATTCTCGCCGGTCAGGCTGCTGGTCGAATACGGCAAGACCATCAAGATCTGCGCCTATTCGCTCATCACGATCTCGGCGATGCTGGCGATCGGCACGCTCACCCGCCTGTCCGGCATCGACGCCACCCTCGGCCTCGCCTTTGCGGGTGCCGGCGTGCTCTATCCGTTCTTCGGCACGCTGCTCGGCTGGCTCGGTGTCGCGCTCACCGGCTCCGACACGGCGTCCAACATCCTGTTCGGCAATCTGCAGAAGATCACCTCCGAACAGCTGGGTCTCTCGCCCATCCTGATGGCCGCCGCCAATTCGTCCGGCGGCGTCATGGGCAAGATGATCGATGCCCAATCCATCGTGGTCGCCTCGACCGCCACCAACTGGTTCGGCCATGAAGGCACTATCCTGCGCTTCGTGTTCGGCCACTCGATCGTCCTCGCGTGCCTCGTTGGCATACTGGTGATGCTGCAGGCGTATGTATTCACCGGAATGATTGTGCACTGAACTGAATAGGGCAGCGGCACGGCGGATTGCGAAGCATCCTAGGGTGGGCAAAGCGAAGCGCGCCCACCCTACACCTGGATTCCGGAGCCCGCCCCGCGTGTCGTCGATTGAATCTGCATTGATGGTGTTGGTGCCAGAGGTCGAGCCTTTGGTGAAGCCATTCCGCGATCGGCACGACCCCTCAGCTCCCGCCGGAGTACCAGCGCATATCACCCTGCTATATCCGTTTAAGCATCCCGACGAAGTTGATCACGCGGTGCTTGAGAACCTTAACCAGTGTTTCCACCGATGTGCGCCGTTCCGGTTCTCTCTCAAACCGATCCGGCGATTCCCTGACGCCGTTTTGTATCTTGCCCCAGAGCCCGATGAACCATTCCGCGAACTAACTTTGGCGATTTGGGATCGGTACCCGGAGACGCCACCCTACGGCGGCAAATGGCCCAACATAGTCCCGCATCTATCCGTGGCTTCGGTCAGGAACAAGCAGCGGCTCGACAGCATAGCAGATGACTTCGCGCAAGCGTCGCGCGGAAGATTGCCTATCCAGGCGACCGCCGCAGAAGTCGCGCTGATGGAAAAGAGGTCAGGTCGTTGGCTTATCCGCGCGAAGTTCGGCCTCCGAGGTGTGCCATAACGGCATCATTCCGAAAGGTGAAAAGCCCGCTGACCTGCCGGTGCCGCAATCCACGCGCATCGAGGTGGTGCTCAACCTCAAGACCGCAAAGGCGTTCGGCCTTGCTGTCTCGCCGTCGATCTTGCTACGCGCCGATGAGCTGATCGAATAGCAGATCGCGGGGTTCCGATTTGGGTCTTTTTCCCCGGTGGCACCGTGTCGACGTGGGTGGGGCAGGCGGCCTTCGGCCAGATTCGGACTGAAGGCCCTTACGCCCGGTTCCTTGCGTGTTGTACTTTTTGCACTACTGTTGCTCGGAGGCACGCGTGATGAAAAATGTGACATCAAAGCCGGTGCGCGCAGAGTGGGGTCGATCTGACCCGCCGCAGTTTGATGCGGCGGGGAATAAGTTTTACCGCTGCTGGTGCGTTTCCGCGGGCTGCGGACGCAGCATCGGAAGCGATCAGCCCGGTGATGAACCGGCTAAGCGCCTTAAAGGATAGATTTGGGCTTAGTGTTGAAATGCCTCTAATAACAAACAAAGGAAAGATACCGTCACCGGAGGAAATGGATGGCTAGGCAGAAACCAGCTAACGCAAACAAGCAATAGGGAGGTAAGTAGCCATGCCGTCCAAGAGGCAGATGTATGAGTACATCATACAATATGCTAGAGGCCATGGACTAGATACCTCCGGGATACCCAAACCAGACACGCGCAAGGATGATGTAGCCAGGAACACGCCTTACGATCTTTACGCTACGTACGTTGTGGACGACAACGGCAATAGACAATTGATTAGACATTCTGTAATTAAGGACATGTATGAGCGGTTGCCGAAGATCCATATAGAGCTAGAGGTCCTGCTTTACAAAATAGAAGCTGTCTTTCAGTCGGATGAATGGCAGCATGTTGATAAGGAAGATCGGATACGTCTAGTCGATCGATTGAACCGCATCCTAGATGTTGCACAGGCTAACTCCTAAACACAAACCCCCGTACAAACAATCCCGGGGGCTTTGCCGCGTTTAGACGACTGGAGAGTTATAAATTCGAAGACAAGTTATAAATTCGAAGACAAGGGAGTAAGTAGCAGATGGCTAGCTGGAAAAGACTAACGCTAGTAAGGACAGATCATGTTGAAGTAGATGTAAACATCGATCGCGTAATCTATATGGTTCGTGAAAAGGTTAGTTAAAAAGATAGAACACGTTTATATTTTGTTGGTGGTCCCAATACAAAGAACGAAATACGATCTATAGATGTCGAAGAACCACCAGACGAAATACATATGAGGGGAACGGTTCGATCGCTCTGAACAAAGGGAGGTAAGCAGCCCTGACTAAGGTGTCTATGGCCCTGGTACCTTTGCTCTTGTTCTCGTCTCGAGCCAAGGCACGGGATTGTCAACAAGGATATAGAACCCGATGAGCGAACAAGAGGTTGTTGCGAAGGCCCCTGATTTGGTGGCTCCGGTGCTTGGCGCCGAGAAGTGCACCAAGCTCATCGAGAAAATATTCGTGCTCGGTCGCGTGCAGGACGTCCGAGAACTTCGGCCCTTGCTTCAGCCCTAGATGAGCAGGCACCAAACGCATCCGCGCGGGTCGAATGATAGCTACGTAGAAATCGGCGATTGCGGTATTCTCGTGAAGTCCCAATTGGAAAATCGTACAAGTTCACACGCAACCTCACGGCGGTGTAGCCCGAACGCAGCAACTGCTCTATCTCTGAGTAAGGTCCCTGTTCGGCACGCCATCAGGATCAGCATTGGTCGAGCAATAGCTTACTATTCCACAGGTGGAGGACAATGCCATGATGAATCGGCGCCAAATTCTCTTCGCGGCCGCAGCAGGCGCTGCGATGATGACCCGCATTCCAAATGCACAGGCTGCGACCTACGATCTACTCATCAAGGGAGGGCGCGTCATTGATCCGTCAGTCGGGCTCGACGCCGTCCGCGATGTGGCGATTGCCGGCGGCCGGATCGTGTCAGTCGAAGCGGATATCACGGGAGATGCTGCCGACACGCTCGATGCGCGTGGGAAGATAGTCGCGCCTGGACTGATCGATATCCACACTCACGCCGGCCGCGGCAAGGATTCGCCGGCCTTGGCGCTGCAAGACGGTGTGACGGGCTTTGTCGATGCCGGATCGGGTGGACCCGACAACATCGACGAAATCGCTGCCGTGCTCCGCGGAGGCCCGCAAATCGGCCGGGCTCTGGTCAATGTTGCGACGCGCACGGGCTTCACAGGCGGCGAGCTGATGGATATCAACAGGGCCAACGTATCCCTCGTGCGCGGAGCCATTGCCCGCCATCGAGATATCGTTGTCGGCGTGAAGGCACGGCTGTCGCGGGACGTTGCCGGCACGAATGATCTTGAGGGACTGCGTCGTGCACAGGAGGCCGCCACGTCGTTCAATCTGCCGGTCATGATCCACATCGGCCAGTCTGTTTCGCCGATGCGCGCCATTCTCCCGCTGCTCAAGCGGGGCGACATCGTCACGCACATGTACGCACCGCCGCCGAACAGCATTCTCGACGAGCAGGGCCACCTCATCCCGGACGTGGCTGCCGCGCACCGGCGCGGCGTCATTTTTGACTTTGGCAACGGAGTATCGGGTCACTTCAATTGGGATATGGTGGAGCGCGCCACCAAGCAGGGCTTTTGGCCGGACACGCTTTCCACCGATTGGAACACGATGTCGCACACCACCGGGGTTATCGATTTCCCCAATGTCATGTCGAAATTATTGATGTTCGGCATGCCGCTGGCTCAGGTGGTCGGCTGCGCAACCACCAATGCCGCCAAAGTGTTCGACGTCTTCAGCGATCGCGGCACGTTGAATATCGGAGCGCCCGCGGACGTTGCAATCATGGAGCTGCGGGAAGGAAGCTTCGAATTCCTCGACAATTATGAGGGCAAGCGCACCGGCCGTCAGCGACTGTTTCCCATCGCGACAGTGCTCAACGGCAAGCGTGTCGCGACGCGAAC
>DATGCX010000391.1:0-4170 GCA_035311445.1 Xanthobacteraceae bacterium
GATCAGCCGGATGTTGAGCCGCATGTCGCCGTTGAGGATGTGGCTGAACTCGTGGGCCACCACGCCCTGCAGCTCGTCGCGGGTCAAGTAGTTGAGGGCGCCCTGGGAGACGGCGACCACGGCATCGCCCGGAGCGTAGCCGGCCGCGAAGGCATTGATGCCGGGCTCCTCCAGAACATAAACGGGGGGCACCGGCACTCCGGCGGCGAGGGCCATCTCCTCGACGACGTTGAGCAGCCGCTTCTGCCGCGGGTCGGTGGTCGTGCCGGGTATCTCCTTACCGCCCATCATCAGGGCGACGGCCTGGCCGCCGGAAGCGAGCTGGGCCACCTTGAACACGCTGGCACCGCCGACCACAAGGCCCACCCCCGCCGCCGCGAGCAGGAGCAGCTCCGGCTGCCACCAGGACACCGGCTTGCCGGCGCTATCCATGCCGAGCCATAGCAACAGCCCGTACACCAGGGCGATCAGAATTAAGATCGCCAGGATGAAATAGACCACCAGCTCGAAGGTCTTGCGTCGGGCTGAATCCTGCTGCTGAAAGAAATTGGTGGCCATGGTCAGAGCGGCTTTGGGATCATGGAACCGGGAGCATGGACGCACAGAGCGGTGGCGGTTCTGGGTTACTGGAACGACACCTTGGGCGCTGCGCGTTCGGTCTCTGCGGTTTCGAGCAGCGCCGCCTGCTTGAAGCCGAACATGCCTGCCACCTTGACGGCCGGGAAGACCTGGCGCCGGATGTTGTAGTTGGTGGCGGCGTCGTTGAACGCTTGCCGGGCGAAGCTGATCTTGTTCTCGGTCGCGGTCAGCTCCTCCTGCAGGGCGAGCATGTTCTGGTTGGCCTTGAGGTCCGGGTACGCCTCGGACAGGGCAAAGAGCCGGCCCAGGGTGCCGCCCAGCTGGACCTCGGCCTGGTTAAGCTCCCCCATGGCTGCCGGGTCGCTGGGGTTGGCGGCAACTTTCCGCTCGGCCGCCATCGCGCTGTTGCGGGCCTTGATGACGGCGTCGAGCGTCTCCCTCTCGTGGCCCATGTAGCCCTTGACCGCTTCGACCAGATTCGGAATCAGCTCGTAGCGGCGTTTGAGCTGCACGTCGATCTGGGCGAAGGCGTTCTCGAAGCGGTTCCTGGCGACCACCAGCCCGTTGTAGATGCCCATGAGCCAGAGCGCGAGCAGCAGCCCGACGCCCAGGACCACGAGCAGGGTAATGATGACAGGACTCATTGGCCCTGACCTCCGACGAGAGGACTGTTGGTCTGGTCCATCGCACGACGACTGAACGCGGCGACGCACGCGAGGCGGCTATTCGGCGCAACCCATGCATTCAATCCTAAATACAACGACTTTGGATTTGACTCAGATCAAGTATCCAAGCTCGACAACGCGAATTTGAAAACATGGCCGATGTCACGGAGGTGTCACTTTCGGCCGCCGGATCCTCGGCTCAATTACGAACCGGATTGGACGCGGTGTCCGACCGATGTCCGCTTTACCCCCGAAAGCGGACATGCTTTCCGCGCAACGTCCGCACGCTAATTGTAAATGGTCATCCCCCGTAGGGGGCCACACTGACCAAAAAACCCAGATTTTGAACTTTACAACTTGCCACTCAGCCCCGCATGCCCTTGTCCGCCCCTACGGGCCCGCTTGGTGAGTCAAATTTTTGCCGTCGGTCACGACGCGGGCAGACAGGCGGATGCGGCCACGCGCAGTTTGGCTAAAGCAGACGGCTGCCCAGCAGCTTTTTGTAAGAGGGCTCTTACGCGCCGACTGAACGCGTGGCCAGCACGATGACTTTGGTTCCGATTGGTGTGCGGTCGTAGAGGTCGACCGCGGATTCGTTCCTCATGCGAATGCAGCCTGATGAAACGTTGCGCCCGATGCTTTCCGGTTCATTGGTGCCGTGGATGCGATAAAGCGTATCGGCGTTACCCTGCCAGAGGTACAGCGCCCGGGCGCCGAGCGGATTGTCAGGTCCGCCGTGCATGCCGCTACCGTTTTGCAGCTGGACCATATACTGCCTGATTTCGGGCTTGCGCTGCAGAATATCCGCCGTCGGATACCAGTCTGGCCATTCCTTCTTGTCGCGTACGGTCGCAACGCCTGACCACCCGTAGCCTTCCTTGCCGACCCCAACTTCGTATTGCAAGGCTTGCCGGGCATCCTGCACCGAATACAGAAAATGATTGCCCGGATCGACGATGATGGTGCCGGGTTTTTGCCCGCTCTGATACTCAACGACTCGATAAGCTGGGCCCGTATTAGAGCGCGACTGGGACTGCGTTGTTACGCAACCCGACAGCGCCAAGGCGCCGGGTATCAGCGAGACGAATGCGCGACGCGTCGGGTGATACATTTGATTGCTGAACCGCGAAAGATAAAGGGACCAACACGGCGGCCGATCCCTCCATTCCTTGGCTAGCCTTTGGTGACAACCGGCGGCGGCGGGGCTTTACCCTTGCCGTACGGTACTCCGTAGGTTTGTGCAGAGGCGGCGACGCTAAAAAGAGTCACCGCTGCTGCCGTCAGTAGAGCGAGTGCTTTCATGATGATATTCCCCCTGGCATGACGAGCTAACCGTCACGGCCTACTCTACGCGCGCAACCCTTATCACCCCCTAAACGGGCATTAGGTGGGAGCGCCTAGCTTGCGCATCCAAGACTGAAGGGGCGATAAAAGGTAAAACCCCCACCCATCCAAACTAACAAACGTAAAGGGATGGAATTGGTTCCCGCCTGAAAGCTTTTTGACGACCGTGACGCTATCGCGGTCGGCCGCCGACGCGGCCGGACAGGCGGATGCGGTGGATCACCATGAGAACGTTATTGATGTTATTTGCGGTAGGCTTTACGGTGTTGGCCGTCCGGGCAGCCGTCATTCAGGCGCAGCAGACCCCTGCCTATTGCAACAGCTCAAGATGCTGACCTCGTCGTCCTCGATCAAAGACGCCGATTGCGACCTCGTGGTGGGCTTATGCGCTGCGTCAGTAATGGCGTGGTGATTTTCCTCCTAAAAGACCTAGGCCACACATAGGGGTGGCCTTTTTCTTTCCAGTAGCGGGCCTACTCGTTGCAACTCAATACGAGACACCGTTCAAGCTCAGTATGAGCACATTCCATGCCAGCATAATGGCCATAACCCCCGCGATTGCGAGCCACAAAGCTCGCCATCCTTCGCGGTTACCTGCAAGTCTCTCGGTCCTTGTGTAGCCAAACCTCTCCACTTTCATAAGGCGCTCCAAACATCGACCCCTCACGCCTTAAGTTTTGAATGATTTCCCGTCTCGGGCTGTGTTGCTTTGACCTCGATCAAAGATCGCCGATTGCGATCCTGTTGTTCAGATCATGAACGGCACCGCCCATGAGGCGACGTGATTTCATCGCCGGTCTTGCCAGCACGGCAGCCACTTTGCCGGTCGGCGCACGCGCACAGCAGCCGGCGACCCCCGTGATCGGGATGTTATGGCCGGGGCAAACGCCTCCCGGCTCGCCCCGCATGGAGTCATTTACGCACCCCTCACGCCGAGGACGTTAACACATCATCGAACGACGACAATGCAGTGCACAACAGCAAAATGGCTGATGTCCGCTTTGGGTCAAAAGCAGACATCGCGGCATCTCCAACCAATGTCCGCTTAGCGGACATCGCTGAGAGCGACTGGAATTTCCGCTAAGTAGCGAACATCGCATCATCGGTTTGATTTATTAAGATTACTATTGGTTACCCGTGCGCGCCGATCTTGTCCTGTGTTTTGGTCTCGAAATCGCTGGCGTCATGACGCTCGTGCAATTGTTCTTCAGGCGGCCCGCTGGTGCGGTTGACCATTCGCCCGCGCTTGACGGCCGGGCGCTCACCGATTTCTTTCGTCCAGCGTGTCAGGTTTTTATACTCGTGCGTTTGCAGGAACGTGCGCGGGTCGTTGTAGGAGGCGCCGTTCAACATGCCGTTGCCGTACCACGGCCAGATCGCCATATCGGCGATCGTATATTCGTCGCCGGCGATGAATTGATTGTCCGCAAGCTGCCGGTCGAGCACGTCGAGCTGGCGTTTCACCTCCATTGAAAAACGGTCGATGGCGTATTTGATCTTCACCGGAGCATAGGCGTAGAAATGCCCAAAGCCACCGCCGAGATAGGGCGTTGAACCCATCTGCCAAAATAGCCAGTTCAGC
>DATGCX010000392.1:0-2620 GCA_035311445.1 Xanthobacteraceae bacterium
AGTGAGGCCGCTCCGCTGTCGATATTCCATAACTGCCGTTCGGCGAAATCGACAGGGGTCGCTGCTCGATGTTCGCATCACCCGCTGACTGATCCACGCCAATTCGGTATACCCTGCAATCCGGCCCTTGGCTGGCAGCGATCGGATGCAATTCGATCCAAGATGGTGTCCCATCTTGGCGGTGGAGAACGGATCATGAGGTCCGATGTCCGCGCTCTTCTGCGCCCTCTCATGAAGACGGTCGGGCTGCTTTCGACCGTCGCGTTAGGCGTTGTCGCGTGCCTGCTGGTTCTCCTGGTTATGGTGCGGGGAAGCTACGCTGCGGACAGGGAAATGACGCAGGAATACTCGACCTGCCTTGGAAAATCGAATGGGGTTACTATTGAAATGATCAATTGCATACTTGCTGAAACGATGCGTCAAGATGCTCGGCTCAATGAAAATTATAAGAAGCTAATCGCTAAGCTCCCGACAGAAAGAAAAAACGCATTGGTTGAAGCGCAGCGTGCTTGGATAAAATTCCGGGATACCAACTGCGGCTTTTACGCCGATCCGGAAGGCGGCTCCGCCGCAAGAATGATCGCTAACGAGTGCTTTCTAAACGCAACAGCCGATCGTGCGAAGGAACTAAGACTGCTGGCCGACGATCTGCCGTAGCGTCCCGGATCGCGTATCCTCTGACGCAACGTAGCGACGTTGAAAGTGAAGGGGGGTTGCTGTGTTTAATCTGAATCACGCAACCCGGTTTTTCGGTGTCGCGCTCGCCGTGCTCGCCTGTTGCGCGCCGGCAGCGGGTCAGGACTATCCCTCCCGTCCGGTGACGCTGATCATCCCGTTTCCGGCGGGAGGCGGGGTCGATACCATCGGCCGGGTCATCGCCGCCAAGCTCACGGCCGCGCTCGGCCAGCAGGTCATTGTCGAGAACCGGGCCGGCGCAGGTTCCGTGATCGGCATCCGCGCGGCGGCGAAAGCCGCGCCCGACGGCTACACCATCCTGATGGCAACGACGGGCGCGGGCGTGCCGGCCAATTCCGGCTACGACATCATCAGGGACTTCGCGCCAATCGGACTGATCGCGTCGATTCCGATCACTGTCCAGGCAAATCCGGCAACTCCGGTGAATTCGCTGAGCGATATCGTCGCCACGGCCAAAAAGACCCCCGGTGGTCTCACGGTTGGCACGCCGCCGCCGCCGACGCTCAATTATCTTGGCGCCGAGCTGTTCAAGTCGCTGACCGGCGCCGACGTGACGATTGTCACCTACAAGGGCACCGGCCCGCTCACCAACGACTTAGTCGGCGGCCACGTCATGGTCGCCTTCAACACGCTGCCGCCGGCGATCAGCAATATCCAGGCGGGCAAGATCAAAGCCATCGCGGTGTGCGCGGCTGCACGGCTCGCAGCTCTGCCCGATGTGCCGACCGCAGCCGAGGCAGGCCTGCCTGGGCTCGATGTCGTGCTCTATTACGGACTGCTCGCGCCGGCCGGCACGTCGCCAGCGATTGTCCAGCGCCTCAACAGGGAGCTGCGCCAGATCGTCAACTCCGACGACGTGAAAATGCGCCTGGTCTCCGACGGCGGTGGGCCGATGCCCAGCACGCCGGAGCATTACGCCTCCAACATCGAGCGCGAGGAAGGCAAGTGGCGCGCACTGGTCAATAAGCTCGGCCTCAAGATCGAATAGCAGCCCGCACAACGCGCGACGCCAGCGCTGGATATCGTCGTCTGAGCGTGAGGCGCGCCGCCTCGGATACAGAACGATCCAGGTCTGTCTCAAGGACCTGCCGGGCATTTCGCGGCAGGCTAGCCCCGAGGTAAACTGACCGGACGGGCCGTCGTTTGCTGGCACTTTCCACACTAGGGTGGGGATGGCAGGAGGGAGGGAAAGCTCTGTGTCCAACCTGAGGCGCCGCGACTTCATCACGCTGCTCGGCGGCGCGGCGGCGGCGTGGCCGCTCGCGGCGCGCGCGCAGGAGGCGAGCGGGTGCGGCGCATCGTGTTCTTGCATTCACTCCGACTAAGGCAATTCTTGCGACTCCGCCGGGAACAGGCGCACAGCGGCGTGTACTAGCCCCGCAAGATTTGTGGCATTGAGCTTACGCCTGAGGAGGGAGCAGGTGTTGACCACAGTCTTGTAGCTGACTTTGAGCTCCTTCGCGATGCTGTTATAAGTTCGGCCTTTCGCCAACAGCGAAAGCATTTGCGACTCTCGCGGGCTCAGAGGGGTAAGGGGTTTTGACTCCACGCCGGCAGCCGAGAGCGCGACTTGCATTGCTAGATTGTCGCTGAGATAGCGATTGCCTGAGCGCACCTGGTGCAACGCCTTTATCACCTCGTCCGGGGACGCATCTTTGAGCATATAGCCGGTGGCGCCCGCTTTTAGCGCGCGTATGGCAATCGTCGGGTCTCTGTGCATGCTGAACACGAGAATGCAGCTGCGCGGGTCGTGCGCCCGCATCCGCCGGATCACGTCCAGGCTGCCAAGCACGCTGCCCCGGATGGGGAGATCGATGATGACCAGCGGATTTGCTCATCTGAAACGGCCGTCAGCAACACATATTGCCCAGCGTGCTCTCTTCAATTGGTTTCGCCCAAATAGTGGCCAAAAAGCCACAGCATT